>JAISMW010000001.1 GCA_031276545.1 Tannerellaceae bacterium | reverse complement strand
CAGATATCAGGCATAAGAGCATGAAGTCAACAAATATCAGTTATAATTATTAATCAGGGTCAACTCTTCTACGCGATAAGACTGGTAAACAGTCAACCTAAATCAGGAAAAGACAATCCGGCTTAATCCGGTGGCGTTTTGTCGTAAGACGGAACGCTTCTGTCTTAAGACGGAACCGTTTTGTCTTAAGACAGAACCGTTTCGTCTTAAGACAGAAAGTCGCCGGCTTAAGACGGCAAGCCGGCGGCTTAAGACGGAACCGTTCTGTCTTAAGACGGAAGCAGTTTGTCTTAAGACGGAAGGCCGCCGGCCTGAGACGGAAGCCGCCTGGGTTTACCATTCCGGGGGTTCCTGGTTCTTCAAATGTTTTACGAAGAAATCATTCATGCGGCGCATTTCGAATTTACCACCCAGGCTGTGGCCTTTGCCGGGAAGGTAGAGCTGCTCGAAGTTCTTGCCGGCTTTGATCAGCGCGTTTACTACCTGGAGGGTGGAGGCGGGGTCTACGTTGTCGTCCAGTTCGCCGTTTATGAGCAGGAGTTTTCCTTCCAGCAGGGAGGCATTGTCTACGTTGGAGGAGGCGGAGTAGGATTCGTCTACGGGGTAGCCCATCCACTGCTCGTTCCACCAGATTTTGTCCATCCGGTTGTCGTGGCATCCGCAGAAGGCTACGGCTACCTTGTAGAAGTCATGGTGGAAGAGCAGGGCTGCCATGGCGTTCTGTCCGCCGGCCGACCATCCGTAGATGCCTGTCCGGGAAATATCCATTTGGGGGTATTGCCCGGCGGCGGCCTGAATCCAGAGTTTGCGGTCGGGGAATCCGGCGTCTTTCAGGTTCTTCCGGCATACGTCGTGGAAGGCTTTCGAGCGGTTGGCCGTACCCATTCCGTCGATGGAGACGACGATGAAGCCGAGGTCGGCCAGTCGGGAGACCAGGTGGTGCGCCGGCTTGAAGTCTTTGTCCACGTGCGAATCGTGCGGGCCGGCGTAGATAAATTCGATGACGGGGTAGCGCTTCGAGGCGTCGAAGTTTGAGGGACGGTGGATGTTGCCCCAGATGTCGGTTTTTCCGTCGCGTCCTTTGGCGTGGAAGACTTCCAGCATCTGCCAGCCTTCGGCTGTGAGGTCGCTCACGTCGCAGCGCTCCAGTATGGCTATGGTGGCGGCGTCGGCCAGTCGCTTCACCTGGCTGACGGGGGGCAAGTCGGGACGCGAATAGACGTCTGTGAAGTACTGCCGGTCTTTGGAGAAGCTCACGCGGTGGTTGGCGTTTTCGGGCGTCAGGTCTTTGAAGTCTTTCCCGTCCATGCGGATGCAGCAGTAGTGTTTGTTGTAGGGGTCTTCGCCGGGATTGAATCCGGAGGCATAGAAGTAGACGAGTCTGCGGGTTTCGTCTACGTAATCGACCGTTCGGACGATCCATTCTCCTTTGGTGATTTGGCGTTTCACCTGTCCGGTCTTTCCGTCGAGGAGGTAGAGGTGTCGCCAGCCGTCGCGTTCGGATATCCAGAGCATCTCCCGTCCGTCGTCCAGGTCGTGGCGGTATATATTATTGTAGTGAATGAAGGTGGGGGATGTTTCGTCGGCCAGGTGGTGTACGGCGCCGGTTTCGGCGTCGACTTCGGCCACGATGTAGCGCTGATGTCCGCGCAGGTTGCATTCAAAGGTGAACGCCCGGCTGTCTTTTCTCCAGCCCGTAAGCCTCAGGCTGAACTGGTGGATATAGGGCGTCATATCGCCTGCCGGTATTTGTCTGCGGGAAGGGACGTCGAACAGCGCCGGCAGGCTTGTGGGGAGCGCGTCGCCCGGCTTGGCGTAGTCGCGCCACTGCAGGACGGGCTGTCGCCGGCTTTGGGGCGAGGATTCGATCAGGGGGATTCTCCGCTCGGCGACGTCCTGTATGCGGAGGGTGGCCAGCTTCCGCGAATCGGGCGACCAGCGGATCCGGGCGCTGTAAAAGTGATTCTCCGTACCGTCGAACGACAGGGCTTGTCCTCCTTCGGCGGAGCCTGCCGGACGGATATAGATGTTGAAGTCCTGCACGTAGGCCTCCCACTGTCGGTCGGGCGAGAGCGTTTTCGAGGTATCCCGGTGGTCTGTGAAGCGGTAGTCGGGTGCTGCCGGCTTTTCTTCTTCCCAGGGATCGATGGATTGTTTCGTTCCGTCTTCGGCATTCACCAGATAGTAGGCCTTGCCGCCGCGTTCGTTGTTGACGTAGCGAAACTCGTGCGTTTCGCCTATCCATTGCGGGGTGACGAAGGAGGAATAGACTCTTTCCGAACGTTTCAGCAAGGTGTCGATGCGTTCGTAATCGGCTTTAGTCACTTGCGAAGAAAGTTTGCCCCAGGGCAAACAGCTCAGCAGGAAGCTGAGGATGATAATGGATTGTTTCATATATAAACCGGATTTGTTATGTCGCGTAAATGTAGATCTTTTTCTTTTATTACCTTTGCCCGCCGATAATCATTTCCTAAAATAACAAACACTTACAGCATGAATACAGACGATACCAACCCTCGCCCCCGCGGATCGGCGCTGCTTCCCCTGGGACTTTTCTTTGCTCTATACCTTGTGACGTTTGCCTTTACCGGCGATTTGAGCCGGATGCCGGTTGTCATTGCATTTCTGCTGACGGCCGTGGCGGCGGTATGTTTCTCGAAAGGCAGCGTGTCGCAGCGCGTCGGCGTGTTCTGCCGTGGAGCGGCGAACGAGACGATCCTGCTGATGGTGGTCATCTTCATCCTTGCAGGCGCCTTTGCCGGAAGCGCCAAGGCGATGGGCGCCGTAGACGCCACGGTACAGATAGCGCTTCAGATATTGCCGCAGAATATGATACCGGCCGGTCTTTTCCTGGCGGCCTGCTTTGTTTCGATGTCGATGGGCACGTCCTGCGGCACGATTGCGGCGCTTACGCCTATAGCCGTGGGGCTGTCGCCGCAAATCGGGATGAGTCTTCCGGCGATGATCGGCATCGTCGTCGGCGGGGCGATGTTCGGCGACAACCTCTCGTTCATATCCGATACCACCATCGTGGCCACGCGTACCCAGGGCGTGCGAATGCGCGACAAGTTCATCGTCAACCTGCGCATCGTGCTGCCGGCCGCTTTGCTGGCGACGCTCCTGTACGTCTGGCAGGGTCTGGGGCTACGGCAGGGCATGACGGAAGGCGCCGAGCTGTCGTGGGTCAGAATGATTCCCTACGTCGTGGTGCTGGTTGCGGCGATGGCCGGCGTGAACGTCATGACGGTGCTGCTGTCGGGCTTCTTCCTGTGCGGTCTGATCGGCCTGGCCGACGGAGGGTTCACCGTATGGGAATGGGCAAAAGCCACGCACGGAGGCATTGTAGGCGATATGGGCGAACTGATTATCGTGAGCCTGATGGCCGGCGGCCTGTTTGAAGTGATCCGCCGAAACGGAGGCGTCGAATGGCTGGTACGGAAACTGACACGCAGCATCCAATCGCGCAGAAAAGCCGAGGGCAGCCTGGCCGTTCTCACCATGCTGACAAATCTCTGTACGGCCAACAATACCATTGCGCTGATCATCGTGGGGCCGATAGCGCGCAAAATAGGCGACGAATACCGGATCGACGGCCGTCGGACGGCCAGTTTGCTGGACACCTTTTCCTGTTTCACGCAGGGCATGATCCCCTACGGCGCCCAGTTGCTGATAGCTTCCGGGCTTGCCGGGGGCGTCGGTCCGGCAGAGATTGTGCCGTATCTCTACTATCCGTTCCTTATCGGCCTTGCTTCGATTGCGGCGATTCTGTTTCAGTATCCCCGCCGGTATACAGGAAGCGTGGGGAGGTGAAAAACTCCCTCCCCAGGCTTATTCCATATCCGCATCTTCTTCCACCGGCGCCGGTTTGACGAAAAAGGCGCTCAGCTCGAACAGTCCGTAGAGCGGGATAAAGACAATAGAAAGTGTAAAGGGGTCGCCGCTCGGCGTAATCAGAGCAGCCAGAACCAAGAGCACCACGATGGCGTGGCGTCTGTATCTTGTGAAGAAGCCGCGGTGCAAAAGTCCGAGCTTGGACAGCAGCCACGACAGCAGGGGCATTTCGAAGACGATGCCCATGATGAAGATCAGCATCAGGAAATTATCCATATACGAATCGAGGGATACCTGCTCCGTAATAGCTTCGCTTATCTGATAGGTGGCCAGAAAGCGTAGCGTCATGGGGAACACCATGAAATAGCCCACCGCGCATCCGACGAAAAACATGCCCGTTCCGAAAAAGAAAACCCAGCGTACGTTTTTCTTTTCGCTATCGTACAGAGCCGGGCTGATGAATTTCCATACCTCGAACGTGAGGTAGGGGAAAGCGCACACCAACGCCAGCCAGAACGAAGTCGTCATGTGAGTAAAGAACTGCGTAGCCAGCTTGATGTTGATAATGCCTATCCGGAAGGAAGCATCGCAAAACTCGTTCAGGAAAGAGAAGGAAGCGCCCACCTTGCAAAACAGGCGGTAGGTGATAAAGTCACCGCGCGTGGGCGCCATCACGAAGGTATCAAAGATGCCGTTCTCTCCCCGCATGAAAGCGAAGAAGCCAACGGCAAACAGGAAGAGGGCCAGAATAGAACGGAACAGCGTCCAGCGAAGTTCTTCCAGGTGATCCCAGAACGACATCTCATCTTGTTGCATCTCGCTCTTATTTCTTGTCGGAGGTATTGTCCGTATCGCGTAAATTAATATCGTCTTCCAGTCCTTTTACGCCATCCTTGAAGTTCTTCACACCTTTTCCGATACCTCTCATCAGTTCGGGTATCTTCTTTCCACCGAAAAGCAATAAGACAATCATAGCAATAACAATAATTTCGCCGGTTCCCAGATTGGGGAGAAATAATAAATGATTCATAAAATGTATATGTTTAATAGTTTGTAATAATTGCATTTACGCGGCAAATATACAATTTGAAACCCTACCGGATCCTACATTTCAAAAATTATTACCTTTGCGCCGTCTTAAAAATCTGAAATTAGAAAAAGATTAAAAACATGAAAGCGTATATATTTCCGGGGCAAGGCGCCCAGTTTGCAGGAATGGGAAAAGAACTCTGCGAAACCAGTCCGCTTGCGAAAGAACTGTTCGACAAAGCAAATGAGATTCTGGGTTTCCGCATTACCGACTTGATGTTCGAGGGAACAGACGAAGATTTGAAACAAACCAAAGTGACGCAACCCGCCATCTTTCTGCACTCCGTGATCCTGTCGAAAACGCTGGGCGAATCATTCCGACCGGATATGGTGGCCGGTCATTCCTTAGGCGAATTTTCCGCACTGGCAGCCGCCGGGGCGCTCTCCTTTGAAGACGGATTGAAGCTGGTCTCTCAACGCGCCCGGGCTATGCAAAAAGCCTGCGAAGCAGCCCCCTCCACCATGGCGGCCATCCTCGGACTGCCCGACGCCAAAGTGGAAGAAGCCTGTGCAGCCGTCGCCGGCGAAGTGGTAGTCCCGGCCAATTACAACAGCCCCGGCCAAGTCGTCATCTCGGGAAGCGTTTCCGGTGTAGACCGCGCCTGCGAATACCTGCTGGCCGCCGGAGCCAAACGAGCGCTGAAGCTGAAAGTAGGCGGCGCCTTCCACTCCCCCCTGATGGAACCGGCGCGCGAAGAATTAGCCAAGGCTATCGAAAACACCGCCATCGGCTCGCCCATTTGCCCGGTATACCAAAACGTGGACGCCCGTCCGCAAACCGATCCGGAAACGATCAAGGCCAACCTGATTGCCCAGCTTACCTCCCCGGTACGCTGGACGCAAACCGTAGAAAATATGATAGTCAACGGCGCCACCCACTTTGTAGAACTCGGCCCCGGCGCCGTGCTTCAAGGTCTGGTGAAGAAAGTAAACGCCGGCGTCGTCACCGAAGGCCTGCAATGACAGAGAATCATGCCGAAAGACTGGAAGCAAGAGGTATCAAACCGACGGCGATCCGCTTGCTGGTGCTCCGGACGATGCTGGAGCATCCGCAAGCCTTCAGTCTGCCGGATATGGAAACCAGACTGGATACGGTAGACAAATCCACCCTGTTCCGCACAATCTCCCTGTTCCGCAGAAAACTACTCATCCACAGCATAGACGACGGCTCCGGCTCCATCAAATATTCCGTATGCCGCAGCGACTGCACCTGTTCGCTGAAGGATCTGCACGTACACTTCACCTGCACCCGGTGCAAAAAAACCTTCTGCCTGGAAAACATCTCCATTCCCGCAGTACAACTCCCCCCCGGCTTCCAACTCGAAAACGTCAATTTTGTCCTGAAAGGCCTCTGCCGGCGCTGCTCGGCGGGGGGGTGACTCCATTCACCCCGTAACAAAATGAAGCAATCCGGAAATACACTTCCGAATTGCTTCGTATTTTACAGGTGACGCTGATTCCTCACCTGTGAGGGGATGTATCAAAGTTTCTGTATAACTTTCAGCATTTGTTCGCCAATACCAATCGTATAACCTTGCGATATGAATACGATGCGGCCAAACGAGTCGGCAATGGCGAATATCGGCAACGTGGTGGCATTGGGCAGGTTCGTACTTCGCGCCAGCGTGGCCGCTACGCCGCTGATGTCTATTCCGTAGGCAATAGCATCGGGCAATCCTTTAAACTCTTTTGCATCGAACTGTTGAAGCCCTTTCTCGTCGGGGAAAAGGAGTACAAGGCTGCGTCCCCATTCATTGAGATCCTCGGCTACGTGTGCAATATCGTTCATGGCATGGTTGGTCGGTTCCTGACGCGCACCCAGAATGCCGACGATAAAATAGCCCCGTCCCGTTGTCGCTAAAATAGACTTGGGAGCGCCGTCGCCTGCCGGTTGATACAGGGCTTCCGGATCCATGCTTCCGATCACTTGCACGTCGTCTTTACTTTCGCGTATAAGTAAATCCGTCTGCGTATTTTTCCCTTCTTCCACAGTAAAAAATTCGACATGAGCCAACACGCTTCCACTTGCCATACGGGTGCCGGAAAGCAGCATATAGGTTCCGATGTCCATTTTCAAGGGTTCTTTCAGTAACCGGCTCCACCGTCCGCCCTGTCCGCGATAATTGCGGCTTTGCAGTTTACCTTCGTTATTGATGACGGAGATGGTGAAATGATTACCGAAAACCGGATCGGGAATGAGCGCCGTCGGATGCGTAAAGGTGGCCGTGGCGGTACCTTGCGGCAGATTAACCTCCGTCACGCCGCTCAAGTCAACGTTATGCCACCGGTCGGAAAAATATTGAATTTTCCGGGCAACCGGTTCTACGCGTGCCGGTATGCCGAAACTGCGGCAAAGCGCAATGAAAAATACCTCTCTCGACCCTACATCGCATACACGCGCCTTGAGTACACCTACCGGATTTGCCATGATACGTTGCGGATTCAGTTCGTCAATAATAGTCAGTTCGTTTTTACACCACTCTACCAAGTGTTCGGGATTTTGCCTGGCCTGTTCAATAAACGCTTCGTCGAAGGCTTCGCGCAGGGTTCTCTTGTAGGCAGTCAGTTTTTCGCTTCCCACTCGCGGGTTCAGGATATAGTTCACAAAGAAATCCGATTCAGAGTTAATCGCTTCGTCCCAATGGGCTTTTAGCACGGAGGCCGGGGTATCCTGCAAGTCTTTGCGCGAGATAACACCTAAAAGAGACACGGCTGTTTCTCGTTTTTCCGCTTCCACTCCGCTAAGAAATTCGATCAGTTCTTTCCAATTGCCGCGACTGGCTGTGAGGTATTCAATAACAGGCTGTCCGGCGATACCCAGTTTGCCGGCTTCCGCTTTTGCCGTTTCTTCGTTGAGGAAGGTAGCTGCGTACACGCCGCGTATGCTGTCTTCTTCAGCCAGGCGCCGGTCATTTTCCGCTCTCATTTCGGGGGTTACTTCTTCGGCCGTAGGCACAAGGCCTTCTATCGGTGGGACGATGTCGAGATCGAAACCGTTCAGTTGATCCGGCCTCCTGTCTAAAACGACGGTCACAAGTTCGTCTCTCCCGAAAGAGAGTTTGCTGTGCCCTACCTTACCGTCTTTGGATACCCAGACAAACAGGTCTCCCTTTCCGGCCGTAAGTGCGCATTGTCCTTGCCCGTCGGTCTGTTCGGTAAGGACAGAAGAAAAACTGGTTGAGTTATAAATCATAAACTCAACCGTTGCCCCCTGTACCGGACGGTTATCGGCATCGACCACCCTGACGACACCTTTCGCCGTAGGCGCATAATTTTGCAGCACATTGATTTCCGTAAAATTGGCTGTTTTCGCCATTATTTCCTCCTGCCCGTCATACTTGCCAAATACACGGGTATGGAGCAGCATAGCCCGGTAAGCAGGCCCGTTAAACCAGCCGAGATTCAGGACAGGTTCCGGTTCGCAGGCGCCAAAGAAATACCATTCTCCATCTACCCAGGCTTCTACCCAGGCATGATTGCTGTTGGTGTGCGCCCAGCGCGGCGTATAGATTTGTCGGGCCGGAATACCTGCCGAACGGAGCGCTGTGACGGTAAATGTGGATTCTTCTCCGCAGCGCCCCCAGGCTGTTTTCATGATATTCAAGGGCGAGATGGTGCGCATGTCGGTAGGAGTATATACCACATGTTCGTGGCACCAGTGATTTATCTCCAGTACCGCTTCCCTCATGGAAAGCCCCCTGATACGATCTTTCAGGAGGTCGTGAAAGACCATACGGGCGCTGTCGAGGTCTTCATTATTGACACGCACCGGCAACACGAAATGGCGGAAAATGGTTTCAGGAATACGATTCCCCCACTCCATCTCTTTTCTGGTCTGCAAAGAGGAACGAACATGTTCCAGATACAGCGTACCGTCGTTGTTCGTAATGTCGGCGACAGGCATATAGGCATACAGAAACAGAAGAGCTTCTTTTTCCTCCAATGTCAGATTTGCCGTATTGAATACAGCAAACAGATCACCGTGGGGCAACATTGCTTTTTTAGCTTCGAAGTCTTTTTCGACTTGGGCGCGGTAAGCATCGTCGGAAATGAAATGCTTGTCCGAACAAGATATTCCCGCCGCAAACAAAATAGCGACAAGAGATAAAGAGAGGAATCGTTTCATATCAAGTTCAGTTTTTATTTTACCGGATAGTCCTTATAATATTTGTCAATACACTTTTTAAAGAGATTCAGACTTTCAATAGACGCCTGGACCGGCTCGGCTTTGCCTTCAAATTCGAGCGTGATGTATCCTCTGTAATTGTTGTCGTAGAATATTTTGAAAATACGATCGTAGTCCAAATCCAGAGAATACCAGGTACCACCGCCTTGGTAAGTCTTACAGGAGATAAAGATACAGTCGGGTAAGACCTTTTCTATCTTGTCGTATGGATTTTCCAGGAAATTCCCGGTATCAAGCAGAAATTTGAGCCAGTCGGAGCTCACACTGTTCTTAATACGAATCATTCCTTCGGGTGTGCCGGCAATCCCCCAGTGATTTTCCAAAGCCATAACGACACCGCATTTTTCGGCTGTCGGGATACATTTGTAAATGCAATCCTGTACCCAGCCGAAACCGTCATCTTCCGTGTATCCTTCGATAACCGGCTCGATGCCTTTTGCCTTCATCAGGTTGTCGAACGATCCGGTCGTTCCCCATGTACCCGAGTTAAGGCGGATGGCCGGAATACCCATGTTGTATGCCAGTTCCAGACACCGGATGGTATGCTCAACCATGCGCTGACGATATTCGGGTTTGGGGTCAACAAAATCCTGGTGAATTGATAAGCAAGCCAGTTCAATGCCGTTCCTGTAAGCGGTCTGTTTCAGCTTCTGACAGTAGGCATTATCTTCGCTCGGCATACTGCGGTGAAGAATGTCTACGGCATCAACACCGAAGTCGGCAGCCGTTGTGATGCTTTTTTCTATTCCCTCAGGGTCTCTGCGGAAACTTTGCAGACTGTAGGTGGAAATACAAAGTTTGGGACGCCCTTTCACCGTGCCGGCAGCCGTAGCCGGGGTTGCGGACGAATTTTCAACTGCGGCGGCTTTTACAAAACCGGGCAGACTTACACTTGCTGCTCCGGCAACACCGGCTGCAAGAAATGAACGACGTGTGAGTTTCATGTTTGATATGCTTTAAATTAGTGATGTTGTTTATGATATTCATTAATAACCCTTATTCTGTTCCAGATTTGGATTGATGGATAATTCACTGCTGGCAATCGGGAGATAATTATCCCTATCCACCTTATATCCGTTAGGGAATTTAGTTTCAACCGTTTTGCCATTGTCATCCACCACGGTGCAGGGATAGTATTCGGGGCCGGCTTTCCAGCGTTTGATGTCATCCCAGAACTGACCTTCGAATGCCAGTTCGATGCGGCGTTCATGGCGCAGCACCTTGCGGGCTTCCGTTTGGCTTAAACCGTGCCGGATAGCCGTAATTTTCACATCTTCGCGTTCCGTACGGATGCGGTTGATGATGTCGATGGCGCCGTCAATATCCTGACCGGTTTCGATAAGCGCTTCTGCACGGCAAAGCAATACGTCGCCGTAACGGAGCACCATAAAATCGAGGTCGGACTGAAATTCAACCACTTGACGGGTTTCGATAAGATACTTGCGAATATTCAGACTTACGGCCAGCGCCTGTGCATGCTTGCGGATTTCCGTTGGGAACAACTGTCCCTGAAAGTATGCGCCGGGGCGTACGATGGTAAAATCAAGACGGGGGTCACGATTCTCGTACGGATTATCCGGATCGACAGGCGATCCGTCGACTGTTTCATATTCGTTAACAAGCAAATAAGTAGGATAAGTGGAACTTGAACCGTCCATGCCGTACTTCAGGTTTTGAGGCTGGAAATAACGGTCGAAACAACTGCCCTGGCTGTTTGGCCCACCCGCGAAGCTAAGCGCATACAGCGTTTCGGCGTTGCCCTCGTTCTCCGGCTGGAACAAACCGTAATAAGACGGGAAGAGACTGTATTTGTTCAGCGCATCAATTTTGTCGCAATATTCCAGTACTTTATCCCACTGCGAGTTGTAAAGGTATGCTTTCATCTTCATTCCGAGTGCGGAGCCTAAAGTAGCCTGACCGCTCTTGCCGTCCCTGTCAAGCCGTTTGATGGCTTCATCGTAATCGCTGTAAACTTGCTCCCAGCTTGCTTCTTCGGAGGCACGTACCAGTTCCTTCGATTCGACCGTTGTGATTACTTTTGTTACAATGGGTACACCGCCGTAAGTACGGGTAAGAAGGTCGTATGCAAGTGCACGGAGAAAATAGGCTTCACCTATAAGCTGTTCTTTTTCGGCGCTGCCGTAATCGGGTATCTTGTCTATATTTTCGAAAAGATAGTTTATACGGTAAATCATCCGGTAACAGTATTGCCAACGGCGAGGTACGATAAGGTTGGTGGTGGGAGATATGGTTCCGTTGCCCACATAAGCCAAACGGTTTTCCCAGCTTGCCCACTGGTAGGCATTTGGAGTAGCGGCATCTATACCGGGGCCGTAGCCCAGCATACAGATGTCTGTCAGCGATCGGTAGCATCCGTTTAACGCCATGGCAGCGTCGGCAGGTTCTGTCCAGAATATAACGTCTGTAATTTGATCGTCCGGCAAAACGTCCAGATAATCGTTACATGCACTAAAGCCCGTCAGGACGGTTAATACAAATACCCCTGTTAATATCTTTTTCATCTTGTGAATATTTAAATGATTAATCATTAGAATGTAATATTTAATCCGGCAGTGAATACTCTCG
The DNA here is from genome assembly GCA_031276545.1 of Tannerellaceae bacterium. The sequence goes on along the minus strand of JAISMW010000001.1, from coordinate 3,845 downwards.
GCACCGGATAATGAAAGTTTCCGGAGCCTGATCCGTCGCGTTCGGGGTCGAATCCTTCGTAATCTTTCGTTATCCAGCAAAAGAGTTCCGATCCGTTAAGATACACGTACAAACGCTGCAGTTTCAGTTTGTCCACAACGGGTTTCGGAACGCTGTATCCCAACTGCAGGTTTTTCAGCTTCACCCACCACATGTCGGCTGTCCAGAATGAACTTGCATAGCCTGCCCATGTATAGTTGATGACTATTCTCGGCAAGGTCGTACTTGGGTTTTCGGGTGTCCAGCGATTTCTCCAGCGCTCGGTTATGGAACCTCCGGATGTGTTGAGAGGTTGCGACCAGTAATTATTGAAGTACGATGTGTAACCGGCCGATCCCGTAAACGAGAAATTCAGATCGAAGTTTTTGTACGTGAAATTACCGTTCAGGCCGTAATTGAATTTCGGGATGGTATTGCCGAGTACCTGCATATCTTTGTTGTCAATCTTATGATCCTTGTTGACATCCACGTATTTCAAGTCGCCGGCTTTCGGTTTGATGCTGTTGTCTTTCATATCTTCCGCTGCTTCCGCATCGCTCTGGTATATGCCGTCCCATACGTAGCCGTAAAGAGACTGAAACGAATAGCCTTCGCGAATCAGGAAGGTCTGATCGGGGGATTTTCCGCCCTGAAACTTTGTTACCTTATTATCAACGTATGTGACATTGCCGCCAAGCCGGTAGGAGAATCCCGAAGCACGATTGCGATCCTGCCATGTGGCGTTAAACTCAAGTCCTTTATTGATTACTTCGCCGATATTTTCGGTTGGAGGAGTCAGGCCGCCCATTGCCAGGGGCAGAGGTAAGGAAACAAGAATATCGGAAGTTTTTTTATGGAAATAATCCGCTTCGATATTCAAACGGTTGTTCAGTACGCCGATATCGACGCCGATGTCGCTTGTCGTTGTCGTTTCCCATGTCAGGTTATATTCGGACAGCGCCGTTACTGCCGCACCCGAAGCCAGCGTATTTCCGTAATTATAACTTGTTTCATAGTTTTGGCTGATGACCGTCAGATACGGGAAATAGTCGAGATTGTTGCGGCTACCGGTATTCTGGTTGCCCAATTGACCCAGTGAAGCTCTAAGTTTCAGATTGTCGAAGACGCCCAGATTCTTGATGAACGGTTCTTCGCCAAGCCTCCACGCCATAGAGAAAGAGGGGAAGTAGCCCCAGCGTTTTTCCGGATTGAACCGCGACGAGGCGTCTGCCCGAAGGTTGACTTCAAACAGGTACTTGCTCTTCAACGCATAATTGACACGTCCGAAGTACGACAGCATTCGCCATTGATAACGGTTTCCTTCGCCTTCGATATTGTCTGTACCGGCGCTGACCTGATGCAGATTCGATTTCGGCGGATTCATGCGGCGAGCCATAAGATAGCGTTTATCCAGTCCTTCCTGCTGATAGCCGAGAACTCCGCTAATCTCGTGAATTTCATTGAACGTCTTATCGAAATTCAAGTTGGCAAAGAAGGTAGAATACCATTCATCGTTTACACGGCGGGAATTGGTGATGTTGGTGATATAATCGAGCGATTTCGTATATCCGCTTCCATCCACTCCCGTGTAGCAGTAGTTAGGTGTATTGTACACATCAAGCGTATTGCCGGTATATTGTCCGCTGTAATTGACGGTCAGATGCAGCCAGCTTGCCAGATCGGCGGAGGCATATACCGTGCCGCGGAAGAAATTATTCAGGGTTGTAGCCTCGCCGTTATACAAATCGGGGAACGGATTGCGTGTATCCACAATCGGCTGTCCGGCCAAATCACCCGAAAGATAAAGTGCCTGAGTCGCTCCGAACGTCTTTCCGTCTTCCAGAAACGGCGTTGCAAACGGGTAGCCGAAAGCTGTCAGGTACAGCGCACGGTTGATACCGCTTCCGGAGGCAGAAATCGAAGATGCGGGAGCGTAGCCGGGAGCCAGGTTCTTTCTGCGTTGCAAACGGGCACGCGTTCCGACGCGCAGCCAGTCCTTCACCTGGGTCTCGTTGTTCATGTTCAGGCTATACCGCTGCGACGAGGTGTTCAGCATAATACCGTCATTGCTGAGGTAAGACAGCGAAAGACTCGTGCTTGACTTTTGGGTTCCTACATTAATCGTCACATTATGCGATGTGATATAGGAGTTTCGGAAGATCTCTTTTACGAAATCGGTATTCGGATACTTGTACGGATCCGTTCCGCTACGGAAAGCGGCAATCACATCATCGGGGAACAGTTGGGATGTGCCCGTATTGGCACGCGCTTCGTTCCAAAGCTCCATAAAGTCGGCGCTGTTGGTGATAAATTCGGGAGAATTCGACAGTTGTTGCACGCCGGCATAACCGTTGTACGACATCCTGATGCTGCCGGCCTCGCCCTTTTTCGTCTCAATCAGAATCACTCCGTTGGCCGCACGCGAGCCGTAGATGGCGGCCGAGGCAGCGTCTTTCAGTACGGTCATTGATTCGATGGCATTTGGGTCTACTTCCGATATTCGCCCTTCGACGCCATCTATCAGCACCAGAGGATTGGGATCGCGGCTGTCGGATGATGTGCCCAGCGAGCCATATCCGCGGATACGGATGGTGGCCCCGTCTTCGCCCGGATTGCCGGAGAACTGCGTAGCCCATACGCCGGGTACTTTTCCCTGCAATACCTGCGATACGTCGGTAATCGGACGGTTTTCCAGCTCCTGGTCGTACTTCACGGTCGTTACGGCGCCTGTAAGGTTTATCTTTTTCTGTGTACCATATCCTACCACAACGATTTCTTCCAGCGCCTGCGAATCTTCCGTCAGGCGGACGGTGAATGTTTGCCGATTCCCGACAGCTATTTCACTGGGAGTATATCCGATATAGCTTACCACCAGGACGGCGTCCGGTTTTACTTCCAGCGAGAATCGTCCGTCGATGTCTGTAATGGTGCCGTTGGCCGTACCCTTTTCTATCACGTTGGCGCCGATCACGGGTTCGCCGCCGGCATCCGTCACGGTGCCGGTTACGGTTTTCCCTGCCTGTAGTACAGCGGGAGAGGGGGTGTACGGTTTCTTCATCAGCATAATATTATTGCCTTCTATTGCATAGGCCAGATCCGTATGCCGCAGAAGGCTGCGCAAGACGTCTGTCACGGGTTTATTTTGGGCGCTGACGGTTACCTTTTTATTCAGATCTACCTCGCTTTTATCGTACACAAAGAGATAGTCCGTTTGTTTCTCTATGCTGTACAGTACTTCGAGAAAAGGAGAGGAATCCGCCGTGAGTGTAACCCTTGCTACCTGCGAGAAATTTTCGGCCGCAAATGAACCGGCAGTAAACAGAGTCAGTATCAGAAGGGTTAGCTTCATGACTTTCAGTATGTGCTTAACTGACTTGAACAAGACATGTATGTCTCCAAATGAAATATTTTCCATAAAATTATACGCAATATTAGTTAGTATTAAGATAAAATGCAATAATCCGGTATCTGACTACCTTTTTGTCCGGAAGGCTGTTGGGACATTCTCCGGCTTTCTTTCTTTTCAGGATTCTACCATAGGCATACGTGTTTGAGGGTGATTGTTTCTGTTATTTGATGGTGATGATGTTCCTTTCGTCGTCCTTCTCGTAGGTGAACCTGTCCTTGAGCTGGAAGACTTTCAGGATGTGCTCGATGCCGTCTCTGGTGCGGAATTTGCCGGTGTACTTCTGTTTTTTAAAGGACTCATTCCGCACTGTGATCTTTACATCGTAATAGAGTTCCAGTTTGCTGATCATCCCGTTTACCGGTTCGTCGTCGAAGCAGATTAATCCTTCTTTCCACAGATAGGGGTCGCGGTTTTCAAT
>JAISMW010000094.1 GCA_031276545.1 Tannerellaceae bacterium | reverse complement strand
ATGAGTTTTGCTACAAATTCAATCGCAGATACTTTGGTGAGCAGCAGTTTGAGCGGGTGTTAGTGGCTTCGGTCACATACAAAAATGAATTTAGGTATCATATACGATAATCATAAAATAAAATTAATCGGCGAAGTCTTTTCCCATGAAGGGGAAGAATCAAAATCATTCGACGAATAATTTTTCAGCAAATATAAAAAATAAAAATCATTTGCGAAACGGCTCCCACTCCAAAGTATAGCAACTCCGTATACGAAGCAAGCGGCGGAGAAACCTAATTTCCACCTAATTTTTCAAACGGAACAACCGCAGTAGCCGGGGGACAATACACCGTCGGCGAACTTCGTTCGCTCATTACAGGTTTATCCGTATCCACTATGTTGACGTCACTGTGGGTCACGCTGGGGCGAACGGTGGGGCGAACGGTGAGGCTTAGTGGGTGGCCGTATGAATGTGGCGCGAAGGGATGGCGTACCTGGCGTATCGGCGGATTTCATATAACTTGGCCTGGCTTGCATGGTGAAGGTCTGTCCCGCATTGGACTGGCTGTATAGCGTGAAGCAGGTGCAGAAGTGGCCTGCGTCCGTTTCGTTCTCCGGGCTGTAAAAACGGCAACCGGTGCGGGATAAGCGGTTCGCCGGCCTGGGGACTGGTGCTTGTAATCCAGTCTATAAACGTTAAAAAAACAGCAAAGGGGAAAATAGATAGCGTTTTCTTCTTGCACATAAGGAAAACCTTATATATTTGCAGTCCAAAAAATTATAAAGTCCTAACATTAAATATTTATAGATATGACAAAAGCAGACATCGTTCGTGAAATAGCGAAAAGTACCGGAATAGACAAGCAGACGGTATTGAACAGTGTGGAATCTTTTATGGATTTGGTGAAAGATTCCCTGTCTAAGGGAGACAATGTATACTTGAGAGGGTTTGGGAGTTTTATAGTGAAAAAGAGAGCACAGAAAACAGCTCGTAATATTTCGAAAAATACAACGATCATTATTCCGGAACACAACATCCCGTCATTTAAACCGGCAAAGACTTTCCTTGATAAAGTAAAATAAAATAAAAACAATATTAACTAAAAACAGAGAACAATGCCAAGCGGAAAAAAAAGAAAGAGGCATAAGATGTCTACGCATAAGCGAAAGAAAAGACTGAAGAAAAACAGGCATAAGAAGAAATAACCTGTTTCTCTTTGTTTTTGAAGAACAAACTTAATCTGTGACCTTTTAAGTTTGTTCTTTGTGTATATACTGACAAGGTCTGATAACAACAACAAAAATCTCTTTTTATAGTGATTAGTGAATTAGTAGTCGATGTACAGCCCAAAGAGGTGGCGATAGCCGTACTGGAAGACAAAAACCTTGTGGAACTTCAGAAAGAAGCCCGCAATGTGTCGTTTGCCGTAGGCGATATCTATCTCGGTAAAGTGAAGAAGATCATGCCCGGGCTGAATGCTGCGTTCATTGATGTGGGTTATAAAAAGGATGCATTTCTTCACTACCAGGACCTGGGTCCTAATTTTAATACCCAGCAGAAATATCTGAAGCAGGTATTAAGCGAAACCAAAAAACCGCCTGTCCTTGCCAAAGTACAGATACTTCCTGAAATAGACAAGGAGGGGAGCATCAGCGATGTGCTGAAAGCCGGGCAGGAAGTCTTTGTGCAAATTGCGAAAGAACCGATCTCCACGAAAGGCCCGCGACTGACTTCCGAGCTATCTTTTGCCGGAAGATATATCGTACTGATTCCTTTCTCGGATAAGGTATCTGTCTCCACTAAAATCAAATCGGATGAAGAACGGGCCCGTTTGCGCCAGTTGATTCAAAGCATCAAACCCAAAAATTGCAGCGTCATTGTACGTACTTCCTCGGAAGGCAAGCGGGTGGCTGAGCTTGATCATGAGATGAAAACATTAGTGAAGCGATGGGAAGACAGCGTCGTGAAAGTATCCAAACTGAAAGCTCCGGCTCTTGTGTACGAGGAAACAGCCCGTACGGTGGCGCTTCTGCGTGATATTTTCAATCCCTCGTTTCAGCACATCCACGTAAACGACAAGGAAGTTTACGACAGTATACGCGATTACGTGAATTTGATTGCCCCCGGCCGGGAAGATATCGTGAACCTGTATACGGGCGAAATCCCGGTGTTCGACAATTTCGGCATTACCAAGCAAATCAAGTCACTGTTTGGGCGTACCGTGACATACAAAAGTGGAGCGTACCTGATTATAGAGCATACGGAGGCGATGCACGTGATAGACGTGAACAGCGGCAACCGTTCCAAAGGCAGCGATGCCCAGGAAAAAACGGCTATCGACGTGAATACGGCAGCGGCCGACGAGATTGCGCGACAACTTCGACTGCGCGATATGGGCGGCATCATTGTGGTGGACTATATCGACATGTCGGAAACGGCCAACCGCCAGAAGCTCTACGAACACATGCAGAAAGCAATGGCAACGGACAGAGCCAAGCACAACATCCTTCCTCTGAGCAAATTCGGACTGATGCAGATTACCCGCCAGCGAGTCAGGCCGGTCATGAATGTAAACACGTCGGAAACTTGCCCCACCTGTTTCGGAACAGGCAAGACGAAGCCTTCCATTCTCTTTACCGACAGCCTGGAAGGTAAAATAGACAGCCTGGTAAATAAACACAAAGTGAAGAAGTTCACCCTGCACCTGCACCCTTATGTTGCAGCTTTTGTGAACCAAGGTATTTTTTCTTTGAAATGGAAGTGGAAACTTAAATACTCGAAGAGCCTGAAAGTGATCCCCGACCAGAATCTCTCCTTTCTGGAGTACCGGTTTTTCGACCCCGACAGAAATGAGTTTGATATGAAAGAAGAAAAAGAAATCAAGTACTGAAGAGGAGGCGTTCCGCAAGTGAACGCCTCCTCTCTTTTTTACGATTCAGGCGAAATACGGCCATTGAAACGGAACGTACAGGATAATGACGGTTTTTATGAGGCTTTGTTTCCAGATTCACGAAGAATTCTATACATTTGCCTGTGATAATTAAAAATAACCAAAGAAATGATTAAGCAAATTGGAACGAACGCCGGCCTTGTATGGAAGGCCTTGGATGAAGGCGGCAAGATGAGCGTAAAAGAAGTCAAGAAGCTCACTAAAATTAAGACGGAGAAAGATGTTTTTGCCGCATTAGGCTGGCTGGCAAAAGAGGGTAAGCTCTCTTTTGATGAAGTCGGGGGGGAATTGTTTGTTTCGCTTATTTGACATAAGCCGAAACACATGAAATCGGGCAGGGGGGAAACGAAGCGTTTCCCCCCTTGCTTTTAATGCTCAATGCTCTCAACTCTTGAAGGGGTTTCCCTTGTCTGTCGTGTCGCAGAAGGGCAATGCCTGCCTTATTTTGTCCACTTACGACGTTGGAGGAACTTTCTACGAATTTTATTTGCTCATTCACGACTTGGAACGGACTTTCTTCATTTTTAAAATGGTTGAACTGGGCCGTGAGTGGGAACTGTTTTGCATTCCCCAACTCTCAACTTTCACTCTGAAAGTTGCTGTTAAAATATATTAGAGATGTACAGTTGTGATATTCGAATCAAAAAACTACTTTTGTGAAGAATTTGGCGTAAGATGAGCGAAGATCAAAGAAAATTGTTAGCTGTTTTTGAAGTCAGGGTTCGTGATTTAATGCAAGTTTGCGATCGGCAAAAACAAAAAATAGACGAACTGACACACTCTTTGGAATCCAAAGACAAAGAACTGCAGCAGGCAATGCAAACGATTGACGAATTGAATGTCAAATGCAACAGTATACTCACCGCCCGGATCATTTCCGCCAGCGAAAAGGAAGTGAAAAGTGCGAGGATGCAACTGTCTAAATTAGTGCGGGAAGTAGATATGTGCATTGCCTTGTTAAATGAATAAAAGCAGTGGACAGTAAAAAGTTTCTTATACATATAGAAATAGCTGACAAGACGTATCCTCTCTGGATTTACCGGGATGAAGAGGAGCTGGCTCGCAAAGCCGCGAAACAGATTAAGGCTTTATTCGAACAGTACCGGAAGAAGTATCCGCTGTCTGCGAACGGCAATCCGAAATACGCGGAAGGTAATAAAGACTGGTTAGCTATGGTAGCCCTGCAATTGTCTATACGGAATTTGCAATGGGAGGAAAGAAATGATACCGTGCCTTTTATAGAAAAAATACAGCAAATGACTGACCTATTGGAGGCATATCTGGAAAAGCATACGTAATCATTTGATTCTATAAAAAGGAAACCGCACTGCATACACCGTGCTGACGACGGGCGTAAGGCGAGCGTTTTTTTATATTAAACATAACTGAATTTAAATTGTTATTAAACATGGAAATTATGTATATAGTCATAGCAATAACAGCCCTCCTCGCCGGAGGAGCAGTGGCGTGGGTCTGCATGCGTTTCATTTTCAAATCGAAGTATGAAAACATACTGAAGGAAGCAGAAAAGGAGGCGGAGGTGATAAAGAAGAATAAACTGCTTGAAGTAAAGGAAAAATTCCTCCACCTGAAATCCGACCTGGAAAAGCAGGTAGCCTCCCGCAATTCGAAGATACAGTCGGTAGAAACAAAGCTTAAACAGAAAGAGCTGTCTGTCAATCAGCGGATGGAAGACCTGCAGCGCAAAAACAGCGAATTGGAAACCGTGAAGGAAAATCTGGTATCTCAACTGGAACTGATAGAAAAGAAGAAACAGGAACTGGACAAACTGCATCTGAAACAGGTGGAACAACTGGAAGTCCTTTCCGGTCTGTCGGCCGATGAGGCAAAGGAACGCTTGATTGAATCGCTCAAGGAAGAAGCCAAGTCGCAGGCAGCCTCCTACGTGACCGAAATTGTAGAAGAAGCGAAGATGACAGCCAACAAAGAGGCCAAGAAAATCGTCATCCAGTCTATCCAGCGAGTCGCTACGGAAACGGCCATCGAGAATTCCATCACCGTGTTCCATATCGAATCGGACGAAATCAAAGGACGCATCATTGGGAGAGAAGGCCGCAACATTCGCGCCCTGGAAGCCGCCACCGGCATAGAAATCGTGGTAGACGATACCCCCGAAGCCATTGTCCTGTCGGGCTTTGACCCCATACGCAGGGAAGTTGCCCGTTTGGCTTTGCACCAACTAGTGCAGGACGGGCGCATCCATCCGGCACGTATCGAAGAGGTGGTGACCAAAGTGCGCAAACAGGTGGAAGAAGAAGTGATAGAAACCGGGAAACGTACCGTGATTGACCTGGGAGTACATGGCCTGCATCCCGAATTGATCCGCTTGATAGGCAAAATGAAATACCGCTCTTCATACGGACAGAACCTGTTGCAGCATGCGCGTGAAACGGCCGGCCTATGCGCGGTGATGGCCTCCGAACTGGGGCTGAATCCCAAGAAAGCCAAACGCGCCGGCCTGCTGCACGACATAGGAAAAGTTCCCGATGACGAACCGGAACTGCCTCACGCTATTCTGGGGATGAAGCTCTGCGAGAAATATAAGGAAAAGCCGGATATCTGCAATGCGGTAGGCGCTCACCACGACGAGACGGAAATGCAAACCCTGCTCGCCCCGATTGTGCAAGTGTGCGATGCCATATCCGGCGCCCGTCCCGGCGCCCGTCGCGAGATAGTGGAAGCCTACATCAAACGTCTGAACGACCTGGAACAACTGGCGCTGGCCTATCCCGGCGTACAGAAAACGTATGCGATTCAGGCCGGCAGAGAACTGCGTGTAATCGTTGGCGCCGATAAGATAGACGATAAAGAGACGGAAAACCTGTCGAACGAAATAGCCAAAAAGATTCAGGACGAGATGACGTATCCCGGACAAGTGAAAATAACGGTTATCAGGGAAACCCGCGCTGTCAGTTACGCAAAATAAACCGGTGCGGCAGCAAAACCGGGAATACTATTCAAATGAAATGAATCTTATTATCGAACAGGGTAACACCTCTACGAAGGTTGCCGTATATACGGGTGAGGGACAGATACAGACCTCCTGTATTTACAAAGAATTCGGATATGCTGCCCTGAAACCTCTGTTTGAGAAATATGATTTGAGGCAGGGCATCATGTCTACCGTTATAGAGCCGGATTGCAGTCTACTTTCCTTTCTTAATGACTTCCTGCCTCATTTTATCTTTCTGGACGAACACGTTCCCGTACCGATCAAAACACAGTACCGGACTCCCGGCACATTGGGAAAAGACCGTTTAGCCGCCGTAGTCGGCGCCCATTACCTGCACCCCGGAGAAAACATATTGGTGATAGACGCCGGTACGGCGATAACCTACGAACTGATTGAAGCTCCGGGCATCTACCGTGGAGGCAATATATCACCCGGCATGACGACCCGTTTCAAGGCGCTGAATCACTTCACCGGAAAACTCCCCTTGTTTCAGGAAGAAGAAGAGATCCCGCAGATCGGTTACAGTACAAAAACGGCCATACAGGCAGGAGTAGTGAATGGAATCGCATACGAAATGGATGGCTACATCAACGATTTGCGCCGCAAGTACACGAGTCTTTTGGTTTTTTTAACAGGTGGTCATTCGTTTTATTTTGCAAGACGATTAAAAAATAGCATCTTTGCAGACATTAATTTAGTGTTGACAGGATTAAATAGAATCTTAGAGTACAATGTTGAGAATAAATAAAGTAGTGGTTGTTAGTATTCTTGTCGTTATCCCGTTGACGATGCCGGCACAAAATAATACAAACTCACCCTATACACGATATGGTTACGGAAAATTGGCCGATCGTTCTTTTGGAGCGGGACGAGCGATGGGAGGTTTAGGTTACGGTCTACGTTCCAACAAACAGATAAATCCTTTGAATCCGGCTTCTTACACAAGTATAGATTCGCTTACGTTTCTCTTCGATTTCGGTATTGCCGGACAATTGTCGTGGTTTGACGACGGAACGAATAAAGAACAGCATAAAAACGGAAATCTGGAATATGTAGCGATACAGTTCCCTGTTCATCGCCAAATCGCTGTCAGCGCCGGGATTTTACCCTATTCGTATGTAGGCTATGATTTTGGAACCACTGCTACATCTTCGGAAGGAATTTCCTATACCGAACGGTTTACAGGCACCGGAGGATTAAACGAAGTATACGCGGGACTGTCTATAGATATATGGAAGAAGCGTCTTTCGGTGGGAGCCAATGCAGGCTATATGTTCGGAAATATTACGCACAATCAGATATTGACGCCCAATGTGACGAATGCAACTCATACGGCACGTTACCGAACACTGCGGGTAAACGATATAAAGCTGGATTTTGGAGTTCAGTACACACAGCAGTTCAGTGCAAACGAAAGTTTTACATTAGGTCTTGCTTTCTCGCCTACCAAGAAACTGAATACCACGTCTTCCGATATCATACAGAACGGAAGTACAGCAGATACGGCGCAAATCGTAAATCAGGCGTTTGACATCCCTTTTTCGATAGGAGCAGGGATTTCGTACGTGAAACAAAACAGATTAACTTTGGGTGTCGATTTTTTGAATGAAGCATGGGGGCAGGCTCGTTTTTTTGATAAAAAGGATGAATTTAAAAACAGAATACGTATAGCGGCCGGCGCCGAATTTATTCCCAATTATCAGAGCAGAGCCTTTGTCGGCAGGATAAGATACCGTGCCGGGGTACATTACAGCAACTCCTATTTGCAAATACGCGAAAAAGGCTATAATGAATTTGGAGGCGGCGTTGGATTGGGTTTACCGTTACTCGACAACCGGTCTTTCCTGAATGTATCGTTTGAATACGTAAAGATAAAACCGGAAACAAAGGCATTGATTGATGAACAATATTTCCGGGTTACAGTGAATTATACATTTAACGAACGCTGGTTTTTAAAATTAAAAGTTGACTGAAATTTTCTGGTCGTAAACATTAAAAAAATAATAAGTCATGAAAATCAAAATGTTTCTACTTGCTGCCGGATGTTTAATGGGTACCTCCGGCATTTATGCACAAAAAGGGGTGGATAACGGTACTCCCTTTGGCTCCGGTGAGGATAGCATCCGTTGTATTACGAATATCAGCTTGTTTACGCCTTATGCGAAAAACGGTAGCTACAAAGACGCTCTTGAGTTTTGGAAAATAGCATACGACGAATGTCCCGCCGCTACAAAAGATATTTATTTGTATGGAGTACGTATCGTAGGCTGGCTGATTGACAACGAAACGGATCCGGCAAAGAAAGCTTCGCTGATCAATGATTTGATGGGTGTTTACGATAAACGCATCAAATATTTCGGAAAGGAACCGCGATACGAAAAAGACTGGATAATAGGGCGTAAAGCACAGGATTACGTCCAGCGGATGGGTGAAAATGCAGACCCCCAACTATTATACGGATGGTTGAAAGAAGCCATTGACGAATACGGAAACAATACCGATGTGCTGGCGGTATCCTATTATATGTATGCCTCCAATCGCTTGCTGATTGCCGATCAGGCGCATAAGGAAACGTATATCCAGGACTACCTGAAGTCCTCGGCCATATTGGACGCTCAGCTCGCCGCAGCTAAAACAGATAAGGAAATAGCCTCTATCCAGCCTGTAAAGTCAGCCTTGGACAACGGTTTTGCCAACAGCGGAGCGGCCGACTGCACAACCCTGCAAAGCCTGTATGCCGATAAAGTGGAACAAAACAAAGACAATCTGGCGTACCTGAAAGAAGCCATTACATTGCTAAGAAGAATGCGTTGCAACGAAATCGAAGCCTATTTTGCGGCGGCGGCTTATGCACACCAGCTCGAACCGACGGCCGAATCGGCGATGGGACTGGCCAAAAAGGCTGTAAGGGATAAGGATTACAGCAAAGCGATCGCTCTATTTGAAGAAGCTGCCGGTATGGAAACCGATAATGCCGTAAAAGCGGAAGATTATTACCTGATTGCCATGTTGTCGTTCGAACAGGACAGTTATTCGAAAGCAAGACAATACTGCCTGAAAGCCATCGAGACAAATCCGGGCTACGGAAGCCCTTACCTGTTAATCGGGAAAATGTATGCCGCTACAGCCGGCAGTGTATATCCCGATGATGTGGTGTTGAGAAAAACGGTTTACTATCTCGCCGTCGATAAATTCGAAAGAGCAAGGCAGATAGATCCCGGTGTAGGAGAAGAAGCCGGCAGATTAATCAGCACATACCGTTCCTATTTCCCTTCTACCGAAGAGATATTTATGCATCCTGACCTGGATAAAGGGAAATCCATTACGATTGGCGGTTGGATAGGAGAGCGTACAACCGTCAGGTAAATGATGAAGTGTAGTTTTATAGATAAAATAATTCCAAAAGACATGACAACACTCCCGGTGAGTGTTGTCATGTCTTTCTTCTTATCTGCCTCCTGCTCCGGCGAACAGGAAGAAACGGTAGAAGTTGTGTTCGACCCGGAGCATACCTATACGATGAAGACTACGAATGTCTCTACCCTGGTGTCGGATTCGGGCATAACCCGTTATCGGGCTAATGCCCGTGTATGGCTGGTGTTTGGAAAGGCAAACGAACCATATTCGTATTTCCCCGAAGGGATTTATCTGGAACATTTCGACACTTTGTTTCAGGTGAAATCCAGTATCAAAGCCGATACGGCTTACTATTTTGAAAAACAGGAACTGTGGAAAGGCGTGGGAAATGTGGAAATGAAAAGTTTGGACGGCGAATACTTTACTACTTCCCTGATTTTTTGGGACCAGAAATTGCAAAAGATATATTCGGATCAATACATCCGTATCGAACAGCAAGACAGAATCATCACAGGAGTCGGTTTTGAATCGAATCAGTCCATGACGGAATATAAAATATTCAATACAACAGGCATTTTCCCCATAGACGAAACACCGGCAGATACGACGCAGGCAACAGTGCCTGCAAGCGTGCCGGAATAAAGGAAACAAACAAAAAAAGAGAACTAAAAAGACGGAGTAATCCTTTTTTTCTTACCTTCGTGCCCTTAAACTGTAATATAAACTTAAAAAATAGAAAATATAAATGGCTACGCTTGAAAAGATCAGGAACAAAGCAGGATTATTAGTAATCGTGGTAGGTTTGGCTTTGTTCGCATTTATTATTGGTGACTTTCTGAACTCCGGTTCGACTTATTTCAAACAAAATCAGCAGAAAGTGGCCGAGATCAACGGAAAATCAGTCGATATCCAGGAGTATCAAAAACGTATTGAAGAAATGACCGAAATCGTTAAAATGCAAACCGGGTCAGCCAATCTCTCGGAAGAGTATACGGTACAAATTCGGCAATCTGTTTTCGATGCTTTAGTGCAGGAAACTGTATTGAATGAGGAAATGGAACAATTGGGGATGAGTGTGACCCCCGAAGAACTTTTCGATATGGTGCAGGGAGAAAATATCTCGTCTCTTCTATTGCAAAACCAAATGTTTCATAACCCGGAAACCGGCACATTCGATAAGACCTTCTTCCTGAACTTTCTGAAACAAATAGACGACGAAAATATCGCAAATGCGCCGGCTGAATACAGAGCCCAGTTGATGCAATACAGAAACCTCTGGTTGTTCTGGGAAAAGAACATCAAGACACAGCGCATGGAACAGAAATACACTACGTTGCTGACAAAAGCCATTGCCGCCAATGCCCTGGAGGCCAAGGAAACATTCAATGCTTCGACCGAAAGCGCCGACATCGCATATACGATGCAATCGTACGCTACCATTCCGGATTCTATTATTAATGTAAGCAAATCTGAGGTAGAAAAATTATATAACCAGCGGAAAGAGCAATTCAAACAGCCCGAAACCAAAATAATAAAGTACATCGTCGTGGATATCGTGCCAAGTCAGGAAGATTTCGACAGGATAAGCGCTCAGATGGAACAGTTGAAAAGTGAGCTGGCCACCTCGGAAGATGTAAGAGACTTGGTAAATGACAATTCGGAAATACCTTATATCAATGCGTTCTTCTCCGAAAGCGCGTTAGATCCCGAAATGAAACAGTTCGTGGCCACCGCTGCCGTAGGCGATATCTATGGCCCTGTATTTGAAAGCAGCAGCAACAAATACAAGATGTTTAAGCTGGTAGATAAAACCGTAGCCCCCGACTCGGTCAAGGTAAGCCATATCATGCTCGCGAACAGTAATGGAACAGAAACTGCTCTGGCAGACAGTTTAATGGATGTACTGAAAAAAGGCGGTGACTTCGCCGAACTGGCTGCTTCCCATTCGGTCGATCAGTCGTCGGCAGCGAACGGCGGCGAAATAGGATGGCTCACGGAAGCAGTCGCAGTAAATGCTCTGACGGAAGAATTTAAGAATACGATATTCTCGGCTCCGCTGAACAATGTCATTTTATTCAAATCGCTGCAGGCTACCCATCTGCTTAAGGTGACGGAAAGAACCTCAAATGTAGATAAATATAAAATTGCCGACGTTGATATCACCGTCTCCCCAAGCTCAAAGACTTACAGCAATCTCTATAATGCGTTAAGTCAATATATCTCCAATAATCAGGATATAGACAAAATGGACGCCACAGCGCAGGAAGCCGGCTATAATTTGTTGACGAACGTATCGGTCACAGCCTCCGACCAGATGCTGGGATCCATACCCCAGTCCAGACCCGTTGTTCGCTGGGCTTTTGAACATAGCAAGGGAGATATATCCGAAATCTTTGATTGCAACAGTAAATATTTTGTCGTAGCAGCCCATCTGGGCACCCTGCGCGAAGGCTATCGTTCGCTGGCCTCTGTCGAAACATCCCTAAAATCGGAAATAATCGCACAAAAGAAAGGCGAGAAGATTGCGGAAGACCTGAAAGCCAAAAACCTGACGTCATTGGAAGCCTGTGCTCAGGCAATGAACGCCTCCATTGATTCGGTTAAGTTTATCAGTTTCAATACCTCCCGTATTACCGGTATCGGATTGGAACCCAGGCTTAACGCCATGATATCCCTGACGGATGTCAATCGCTTGAGTCCTCCGGTGATTGGTAACAATGGTGTATATGTATTCCAGGTGACAAACAAGGAACAAAACAGCAGAGAATACAATGAAGCCGACGAAATCCGTTCGATAGAAGCGATGTATGCCTATCGCTATGGATACCAGGCTATACGTTCGCTGATTGACCGTGCTAAAATTACAGACAATCGGATCCGTTTTTATTAGTAAATAACGGGATTGCTTTTTTTCGGTTCCGATGAAAGCTGTTGCATTCACACAGATGCAGCAGCTTTTTTTTATCTTTGCCCTATCATAGTGAGACGTATAGATATATGACAAAAAAAAGACAATTATTGGGAATGACGCTGGAAGAACTGCACCACGTAGCTTCCGAAGCCGGGCTTCCTTCCTACGCCGCAAAACAGATAGCCGACTGGATATACAGGAAAAAAGTGGCTTCTATTGCAGAAATGACAAACATATCGGCCGCTAAACGGGCTTATCTGGAAGCGCATTTCGATGTGGGGCTTACCCCTCCGGCTTCGGCCGTCGAATCAGCCGACGGAACCATCAAGTATCTCTTCCCGGCAACGGGCGGATCGTTTGTAGAAACGGTCTATATCCCTTCCTCCGACAGGGCTACCGTATGTGTCTCTTCGCAGGTGGGATGCAAAATGAGCTGCTTGTTCTGCATGACGGGAAGACAGGGATTTACCGCCAACCTTACCGCTGGAGAAATCATCAACCAGATACAAGCGCTCCCGCAAAACGAAGCGCTTACCAATATCGTATTCATGGGTATGGGAGAACCCCTGGATAATACCGGCGAAGTACTCAAAGCGCTCGACATACTGACCCAACCCTACGGATACGGATGGAGTCCGAAACGAATCACGGTCTCTACAATCGGCACCAAAGGACTGAAACGCTTGCTCGACGAAAGTACCTGCCATCTGGCTGTCAGCTTGCATGCCACCAGCGCTGCCGAACGCTTTTCCATTATGCCGGCAGAGAAGGCCTTTCCTTTTCAGCAGATTATCACCTTGGTCCGGCAATATGATTTCAGCCACCAACGGAGGATTTCTTTCGAGTACATCGTCTTTAAAAATTTCAACGACAGCATTCATCATGCCATCTCCTTAGCCGAATTGCTGAAAGGTATACCCTGCCGGGTAAACCTCATCCGCTATCATGCCATACCCGATACGCCTCTGGAAAGCGCCGACCTGAGGAAGATGGAAACCTTCCGCGACGTGCTCAATACGCGAGGCGTCCTCGCCACAATCCGGACATCGCGCGGTGAAGATATATCCGCCGCCTGCGGGATGCTGTCTACTGCGAACCCCTCTGCATTCGGGTCTCCCTGTTTAAAGTAACACTATATTTGCACCATAAAATAAAAAAGATTATGAAACGACATCTGCTATTTTCCAATGTATTCCTTCTCCTTATCATGTTCGCCGCCTCATGCGGAAAACCCCTCACTTTGTCTAAAGCGACCGGTATGCCCTACGAAATCGCTGTCACAATGGATAAAGATATCTGGGAGGGAGAAGCGGGAGAAGCCGTCAGGGCCGACCTTGAATCCGAAATATCCGGTTTGCCGCAGTCCGAACCGGCGTTTCGGATTATGTATGCCACACCCGAAAATTTCAATTCGTTGCTTACCTACGTAAGAAACATTCTCGTGGTGAACATAAACGATAAAATGTATACGACGGTGAACCTCCTGTATGATGCCGACCGCTGGGCAAGAGACCAGGCCGTGATCACCCTGAACGCACCCGACGCGCAGAGCGTAGCCGCTTATTTGAATCTGCATAAAAACGACCTGACCGAATTCTTTACCAAAATAGAAATGAACCGGGCCATGGCCTCGCTGGAAAAAGATTACAGCATGAGCATCAGCGATACGTTGAAGCAGAAACTGTATGTCCTGATGAATATCCCTTCCGATATGACGTTTACACGAAGCAGGAAAGATTTCTTCTGGGTCTCCAATAATGCAAAAAGCGGGCGTACAGACCTGATTGTGTATACGTTCCCTTATACGGACGCCCATACCTTCACCGGCGAATATCTGATAGCTAAACGGGATTCTATCCTGAAAATAAACCTGCCGGGCGCTTTCCCCGACTCCTATATGGCTACGGAAACCAAGGCCACCGTGGAGTATTCGGCCATTACGTACAGGGATAAATATTGTGGCGTATTGAGGGGGTTGTGGAAGATGGTGGGCGATATGATGGGAGGCCCGTTCGTAAGCCATATCCGGCTGGACGAAGCGAACAACCGCGTTGTCGTGGCGGAAGGCTTTGTATATGCTCCCGAAACAAACAAGAGAAACTTTATCCGCCGGATTGAAGCCGCCCTGTATACCCTGCGCTTGCCCGGAGAATCGGACAGGCCGGTTGTAGAGCCGCTTAAAATCAAATAGAAAGGCCGAACTAATCAAACATATATGGAAGAACGAACAATCAAAATAGGTATTACACACGGAGATATAAACGGTGTAGGCTACGAAGTCATACTGAAAACCTTTTCGGACACACGCATGACGGAACTTTGCGTGCCCATCCTTTACGGCTCGTCGAAAATTGCAGCCTACCACCGGAAAGCGCTCGAAATAGCCCCTCTGAATATAAGCTCCGTCGGAAAAGCCGAAGAGGCAGCCATCGGCCGCATGAATATCATCAATTGCATACGGGATGAAACCAAAGTGGAACTCTCCAAACCCACCGAGATATCCGGCGAAGCCGCCTTCAAATCCTTGCTGGCGGCGGTGGGCGATTTGAAACGGGGAGCGGTGGACGCCTTGGTCACTGCGCCTGCCGGTGGAGATTTCGCCGGACAGGTAACAACCCATACCGAACACCTGGAAAAAACGTTTGGCAGCGACAGACAGAAGGCGCTTTCCATCCTGATAGCCGGCGAGTTGCGCATCGCCCTGCTCACCGGCGACGTCCCGTTTGCAAACGTTCTGCCACAAATCACCAAGGAAAAGATTGTAGAAAAACTCACCGTATTTTATCATGCACTGAAACAGGATTTCAATATTGTGAGACCGCGCATTGCCCTACTATCCGTAAACCCCCACCTGGGCGGCACATCGGGCAAGGAAGAAGAGCACATCCTCATACCTGCCATGCAGGAGGCCGAAAAGCGGGGTGTGATGTCGTTCGGCCCCTATGCCGCCGACAGCCTGTTCGACGCCCGCCGGGCATACGATATGTTCGACGGCATCTTGGCGATGTATTACGATCAGGGTATGATTCCCTTTCAAACCCTGTCTACCGATGCCGGCCTTCACTATACGGCCGGTCTGTCCATCGTACGCACTTCGCCCGTACACGGCACATGCTACGAAATAGCCGGACAAAACGTCGCCTCCGAAGCCTCTTTCCGTCAGGCCGTATACACTGCGCTGGATGTGTTTCGCAACCGGAAAATATACAAAGAGGCTACCGCCAACCCCTTAGTAAAACAGTACTTCGAGAAAAATGCGGTGGATGAAAGCGTAGACCTTACGAAAGACGACTTGGATATCCTCTAAACTCCTGTATCATCCGGCAGCACTTCCGCCTTTTGCGGGCGAAACTTATACCAGCTTATCAGCTCGTTAACACCGTAAAACAAACTGACCGCTCCCAGCAGTATAAAGGTGCCGGACACAGCCTCCAGCGGATAAAGCAGTATGCATACGCCGGCAATCAGGATAAGCGCGGGAAGCACCCCGTAGCCCCACGGAACCGGATACCATTGCCGCGCTTTGAATAGAGAAACAAGCTGCTGCACGCCGGCTATCGTCAAAACCGCTCCCCACACACGCCCGAAGATGGCGATAAAAAAACCCGGCGAGACCGTCAGCCACACACCCAGCAGGATGCTGCCCGCAGCCACAGCCCATATAAGCGGAGGGGAGAATGTCGATGCGCTTTTGTCGCGCCGGAGCAGCCACAGGGAAAGGGAAGAAACACCCGACAGGATGAAAAAAATCCCGGTGATAATAATCAGATAGGTAACAGACGCTTGCGGCCACATAATAAACAGAAGACCCAAGAGAATTCCCAGAATGCTGCGCAGAAGGGAATGATGCAATGTGATGATAGTAAACATAGCTTTGTGTAATAATTTGCCGCTAAAGGTACAAAATAGTAAGGTATGGCGCCGCATACGCCCTGAACTAAAAAAATAGCCGGCTCCCTCACAGGGAGCCGGCTATTTCGAAACGTCTAAGTTCCTGCGGGAGAAGAAGAGAACCCCGGTTATTCTTCTCCCGCAGGAATGTCAGCCTTCCGTCGGGCCATCGCCGCCGTCCGGTTCTTCCGGTTCGGCAGGTTCTTCGCCGGCAGGATCGGTTCCGCCCCATTCTTCCCAGAAGATATCGTTCGAGATGAGCGAGCGGGTGGCCACCTTGCCACTGGCAGTACGAGAGGTTTCGGGGATGAAGCGTACCCTCACACCTACTATGTGCGAGGCCTTCACCTTGTCTTTAGAATCTACCCCCTGCTTATTGGCAGCAGCGGTGTAGTAGAACGTACCGATGCCTTCCAGCTTCACGGTACGTCCCTGCGCCATATAGTCTCCCATCACGCCGCCCAGGTCTTTCAGCACAGCGTAAGTGTCTGCACGGCTGACGGTAGAGATTTGAGCAAGGCGGTCGGCCACCTGGTCGGTGCTGACGGGCTTGCCTACTGTAACGGACTGCGGATACCAGAGTCCGTTAATTTTCTGTTGTACTTTCTTAAAAAAAGCCATTTTATTATATTAATTAAATCCCCTGACGCACTTTGGAGGGGGTAGAGATCAGTGACGGACTTAGGCATGATCAGTGTATACCTTATCTATGATCAGTGTATACCTTATCCTACATCAGTGTATACCTTATCCTACCATCAGTGACGCCCCATTGATCGGTACGATGACGGGTCGGGGTTTCCGCCATCGCTACACCCGTTTCGGCTTGTCGGGGGGGGGGTTAAAAAATAATTTAGTTTGTTTGTTCAATCAAAATACTATGCCATTGAGCAGGATTTCCTTAGAACAGAAAGTTCCGGTTATTGCAGTATGTCATTGCTTATTCGCTTTCAAATACAATATTGTCCGGATGGTTCTTATTGATAAATTCGTACATAATCGTTCTTTCCAAACCATCCTTTAATGTATAGTCCGGTATAAAACCTGAATTCATTGCTTTGCTTGAATCAAATTGGGTTGTTGCTGCAATTTTCTTAATCCGCACGCTACTTATTGGGAGTTTCCTGCAAATAATAAATGACAACAAATCAAAACATTTTCCACCAAACATTCCTAACCAATAAGGCAAATGTAATCTTGAAATATGCTTGTGTAAGGTTTGAGAAATGACACACAATAATTCATTCATACAATAATCAGGTTTGTCTATATAATTAAAAACGTTATAATTTTCTTTACTGTGTTCTATTAGATATTTTATGAATGCAACTACATTTCCGACATAAGCCATAGATTTCACATTATCTCCTTTGCCAACCATAAGGAAAAATCCATTTGCTATCTGTTTTAATAGATTATATACATTCCCCCTGTTTCTCTCTCCAAAAACAACTGTCGGGCGAATAATATTTATATTCCAATCTTTGTGTGTTTCATACCATTTTTGCAGTATCTGTTCTGCCTGCCACTTGCTTTTACCATAATGATTAAACGGGGCCGGTTCAGAATTTTCATCCGGATTATCCCCGTTCAGCCCGTAAACAGCAACCGATGATGTGAAAATTATCCTTTTTATTCCATTTTTTTCCATCGCCTCCAGCGTATTTCGCACACCACCCACGTTCACATCGTAATATAAAGACGTTGGGCTTACATCATCACGGTGTTCGGCAGCAAGCAGGATTACCAACTCATGACCGGCAAGCAGTGATTTCATCGTTGCTTTATCTCTAACATCTGCTATTATCGTTATATTGTTAAAGAAATCACTTTGCTTCTTATCTATATTCGTTATATCAAATTCATTATGAAGTTTTTCTATGAGTCTTGTTCCCACAAAACCCGATCCTCCAATTATTGCTGTTTTCATTTCTTTGATATTATTTTATTATAGATATTCAGATACTGTTCAATCATTCTTTTACTGCAAAATTTTTCTTCATAAATTCGTCTTGCAGCAAAGCATGCTTTGTCATATTCTGCCCTGTTTTCTTTATAAAAAAGAATTTTCTCACAAAACTTTTCCTTTTTATTTTCTACAACAAAGCCATTTGAACCGTCAAGCATTTCGCTAATACCTCCCACATTTGAAGAGATAACTGGACGAGAGAATTTCAATGCCTCTATTATGCTCATAGGCATTCCTTCATAGTTAGAACAAAGAATAAATAAATCGGCATAATTATTCAATAATGCCGCATTTCTCAATTCTCCACAAAAAGTAACATTTGATAAATCCGATTTATATTCATAATTATTTCCAACCCAATAAAAATTTACATCTTTCAGTTGAGATGCTATTGATAGAAACAAATCTATGTGTTTTGGGGGAGACAATCTGGCAATGGTAATAACCTTAAATTTTGTGTCATTTTTTAATATCTGTATTGTATGATTCAATTTTTGATTTATTTCTGCCGATGTGTCCGAAACTCCATTGTGTATAGTAACCACATTCTTGTCAATGCCTTCCACCAGACAGTTTTTTCTATCGTATTCACTTACTCCAACAATAGTGTTGCATCTGTACTGCATTTTTTTTTCAATAGGAAGGTATTTGCGGAAGGCTAACCGAATAGAATCAAATCCATGGTAAGTATAAACTATTTTGTGTTTTGGGAAAGCAAGACGACCTAAGATTCCTGCTTTTGAAGAATGTAGATGAACAATATCCGGACGAACTGCAAATCTAATCCAAAACAGTTGCAGCAAAACAACTGTGTCATACAGGCTAACGCTCTTTTTCAATTGTTTTATGGGAATCTGTTTCACTTTTTTATCAAATAAATTCCACATTTTTCCTCTCTCTGAAGAAACAACAAAAACTTCGTTTTCTTTGCATAACGAATTAGCCAATTCGATAACCACTGATTGTGCTCCGCCTAATTCGGAAACAGTTGTAAATTGTAGTATTTTCATTTATTTTATGCTGATTTATTGTTTACAGTACTGCTTTTAAATCAAATTCATCATATTATAATATTATATGCTGTTTTCGTTTCCATAACTTTCTGTCATTTCTATAAATTTCTCTATTGAATGGTTCTGCAATTCTTTGTCAAATAGCTCTCTATTGCGCGAAGTATCTGCTTCCAAACACTGCTGCATGGCTCTTAATAAATCACCTTCATCATTCGTTTTGCAAGTGAAAAGTCCTTGTATTTTGTCAATATCACCTGCACAAAGCGTTGAAACTACTTTTTCGTTCTGGCTCATCATCTGCAGCAACACATTGGGGAATCCTTCACTTCTTGATGACACAATGCACATTGTAGCCTGGTTGAAATAAGGAAATACGTTTTCTACCGAACCGAATAGAATAACCGATTCTTCCAAGTGAAATTTCCTTATTAATTCTTTTATTTCTTTTTCAAATTTAGGATATCTTTGTTTTTCTCCAAGAATGACAAGTTTGAATTCTGGGTGAGATTTTCTGAAGACTGAAAATGCCATTATTAAAATATCAAATGCTTTTTCTGGCACATATCTTCCGGCAGCTACAATATACGGATTAGTCACAGATGGCATTATAGCGACTATTTCTTTTTCTCTATCAATCGATATAGGGTTGGGTATAACTTCTATCCGTATTTTACTCTTTGGATTGTAGCGTATAAACATTTTCTTCATCAGTTCCGTCTGACATATCAGTAAATCCAATGCTGAATATCCCAATTTTCTATACAATGTACGAATGACTCGTTTTATGCCTTTGTTTTCTGTCAGTGTATGTGGCTCTCTAGCAATAAAACTGTCCGTTTTTACTAAATGTATCTTCCTCATTACTCCAATAATGCCTGTCAGCATAGGATGGGATGTGAAAGTCTTTTCAAATCTCAGTTTGCTTAACAGGAGTATGCTCTTAACAGACAGGTAATAATAGGAATAGCCATCTATGTGTTTGTCTATCCATTCATTGAAACTTTTTTTTCGTATGAACAATACATGTATGTAGCATCCTTTTTGTCTGAAAAAGGTTGCTATTTGTAACAGTACTCCTTCTGCCCCCCCCTTCAGACCATCATTGACTGACGCTATCAGAATATGCCTTGTTGGAAACGAATGTTTCAAATCTCTTTCATTCAAGTTCATCGTAGTTTCAATTATACATTAGGGTCTATTGCTGTAAAGTCTTCCCCTTAACTGCTTCTCGTACAAGCAGACTTCATCCGTTATACGGACAATCCTGTTCATTGCATAGCTGTGTTATTCCTCAAAAAAAGGAGAGGAAATGTTTTCACCAAAGTAGCTCACCGTCACTATCGGCAAGTGTTATCAACGTGTATCCGCGCATATCAATTCTTTCCTGGTCAATAATTTCGTCCATATTGTACGCAAAAACTACAGCATCTTTTCCTTTTGGACGCTTGTTAAAGAGCTTTTTACGTATGTAGTTGAACAGATACGTGACATTGTTGTCGGCTATGCCAATAAAACCATTTTTTTTTAATACTTCGTCACTTGCTTTCAGAGACGAACTCGTTATTGTAAATGGGATATTCACTCGTTGGGCAAGGCGTTTCACTACCTGTATGATGTTGCTGAAATCGTCTTTTTCTGTAAAGTTGCAGCGATAGTCACACAAACACAACATCGAAATACCCTCTTTCTTAATGATGCGTACTACGAAATAGTCATTATTATTTTCACTCTTGTAGAGATAATAGACATGAGGTGCTTCAAAAAAGCGCCATTGTATAAAATCCTTATTACGTCCAAATTCAAATAATTCCCTATTAAAAGTATCAGGCAAATCCATTATTTCCTCCTTTGACAAAAGAAAAAATGAGGCGATATTTTTGGGGAATGAACCTGCTTTTACAAACAGCAATAACGGGTTGTTCAGTTTAACGTATAATTTTCGGAAACCAATTATTCTCATTCCAAGTTTCAACCGTCTTTTTATTTGGAACTCCGTGCTTCCTGCTGACCATTGTTGCCTGTCTGTTTTTATGCTTTCACTCATCAATGATAGTCCGTAACCATACTTTCGCTGGTCAGCACGTACCATTGTATCCATATAAAATGTTCCATTGTAATCTACTCCTTTGTACGTGGCATACGTAGAGGTAAAAAGCACTTGCCCAAGAATTTCTTTTTCGTCTGTAACAATCACACATTCTTCATATCCGGATTTTTCTCGTTTTTTAAATCTATAGTCCATCAATACTTTGGCCTCAATATTCCTTTCCGGAAATACCTGTTCATTAAATGCGATCAACCTGTCGTAGTCCGACTCATTGCATCTTCTTACTGTTATCATGGGATATTTTTTTTAGAAAATTCATTCATTGTTGCAGAAGTAAATCCGTACTTTTTGTTTAGACAGGCATAATGCTCCAATATCTTTACGAGTACCGCAAAATTCTCTTCTGTATTGTTGCCAAAATTATGGGGATGCCACCATAAATGAAAAATCTCTCCCCGATTAGCGGCATATGTCATATCCTTCTTTATCCGCCGCAGACGTAAGCCTTCTAAAAAAGACAATGACGTTGAATAGGGACGAAGAAAACGGCTTGCCGGGAGAAGTACGACGTCATGACACACTTTCAATTTTGACACATCATAACTGTTATGTCCCGACAGATTTACGTAGGCATCCATCAAACGGAATAACCGTTTCCATAGCGTGTTCTCTTTTCCATTAGATGCTCGGTACATCCAGGCTTTTTCATTGCCACGAACAACCTTGTAACCATATTTGTTACAAATGGATAGGTAGTTCTCGTTTATCTGATTACGTGGAAAGACTAATGATTCAAGATGTATGTCATTTTCCTGTGCTATTAGATTTGCTCTTCGGCAGTCTTCTTCAAATTGTATTATTGTTTGTCCCGGTTCGAGACAATAATAATGCGAAAACGTATGCGTCGCTATCTCATGGTTTTCTTTATCGCTTTGGATTAGTTTTAGCAGATGGTTGGCAAAAAAGTATTTGTCATCATCTTTTTCTACTTCATCAAGATGAGCGTAGGCATTTAGCAAATTATTCTCATACGTCAGCTCTTTTTTTCCTTGCGTTTCTTCCTTTCTCTTTTCGATAAACTCATATAGCCCTTGATAATCGCAAAAGAACGACATACCAACCTGTGCAAAGGTTGATTTTACGTGGTATTTACGAAATATGCTAAGCAATTGAGGCAGTATTTCATGCACCTTGCATATATTTTTACGATAAGAAGACTGTTCATTTATTTTGTCTATCATTCCCCACTGAAGCTCAAAATCCAATGAAATAATAAATTTACCTGTTTCCATTTTCATAGCTTTTAATTTTTCCTATAAACCGATCAATTGAACGGCTTTGCAGTTCTCTATCGAATAACATCCTGTTTTCGGAAGTCTCTGCGTCCAGACATTGCTGCATGGCCCTTAATAAATCTTTTACATCATTCGTTCTGCAAGTGAAAAGTCCTTGTATTTTATCAATATCACCCGCACAAAGCGTGGAAACAACTTTTTCGTTCTGGCTCATCATTTGAAGCAGTACATTCGGGAATCCTTCTATCCTTGATGAAACAACACACATCCTTGCATTTTTGAAAAATGGATACACATTATCTGTAAATCCATAAAGAATAACATCCTTTTCAAGTTTCAATTTCTCAATTAATGTTTCAATTTCATCTTTGAGTTTGCCATCTCCGAGAATAACTAACTTCAAACATTTATACGCGGGTTTTAATATAGAAAAAGCTCTTATTAGAATGTCAAATCCTTTTTCGTTTATAAAACGCCCTGCTGATATAATAAAAGGATCTCCGGTGAGTATCAGCAATTCTTTATTTGCTTTTACAGACATATGATTCAAATTGACCGGATTGGGAATAACCTGTACGTTGCTTTTCTTTTCAATCCAAAGTAAATTGTTTATTAATTGCTTTTTCATGTATTCTGTCTGGCATATTAACAAATCTACAACAGAATAACCAAGACAATAGAATAGTTTTAACCATACTAACTCAAATCCTTTAATTCGTTTAAAAATTGATGTCGACTCTCTAGCTACAAAATAATTTATTTTTAAAACATGCAATTTTCGTAACACTCCTATTATTCCTGCATCTGTTACTGAAGAAGTAAAGGCATATTCATAATTTATTTTTCTCATTTGAAACATTTGAACCAGAGTAAGAAATATTCCGTACCTCGCACGCGAAGATTTTGAATAGAATAGTGTAAGATTAGGCGTATTTTCCATATCCCATCCTCCATATTTTCGTTTGTGTTTGAAAAATACATTGACAGCGTAGTTCTGGGAAAGAAATTCTTTTGCAATCATCCTTAAAACTTCTTCTGCACCACCTATATTGGAATCGTTTTGCACACAAATTAAAATATACTTCATTTTTTCATAAAGGGTTTAAATCCTTGTACAACTTTCAATATTCGTTCTTTATAAATTATAGATTTATCCATCTCTTTATCAGAAATAAATGTTTCAAGACGTTTTCGTTTCAATTCATCATAACTTCCAATTATTTTTGCAGGATTTCCCGCAACAATAACACCTGAAGGTACTGATTTAGTAAGAATGCTTCCTGCTCCGACAATTACGTTATCTTCTATTTTAATTCCCGGAAGAATCAGTGTATTAGCTCCGATAAATACATCATTTCCTATTTCTATGGGGGCATAATAATAGCGGCGTCCTTTCTCATCACGATGCAACCATGTCGATCCGTCATGAGTTATAAATGTAACACCACTTGTGATTGTGCAATGATTACCTATGGAAATAAGAAATGGCTCTGAACCAAAACGTACTGTATAAATACGACAATCTTTACCAATTTTTACTCCCGAATGTCGTGCATATTTTTCTGCAGACCATATAACATGTTTTTTTAAAAAACCTATTAACTGTTTCATTTGTTTTTTTGTTATCACTACTGACCAAGTAGATGTTTTTCGCTATCTTTTGTTATTAGTTCTATTATAAAAAATCATTTAATAGTTATACGTTTCAAAAATTTTATTATACTTTTTTGCATCCAAAAAAAGCAAGAATATAATTTATCTAACAATGATAAATGCTCATTTATATCTATATCAAGAATGGAAATCATTTTTTCTTGATTCTTTTCCACAAAATTACTCATGAGGTAAAAGTATTTTTCTTGCATAGTATTGGGGTGCAGGCATACTGTCCATAATCCAAAATTATAATGTCTAAAAAAAGGGATCTGGACAGGTATCCAAGTAAAATCAAATCTCCTATATGGCTTTAGTGCAATGCCATCACTGATTATATTTATGTTTGTGTATTGCTTTAATGTTTTCAATGTGTTTTTATCAAACGTATGCGAAGGGGCAACCCATATTTTGGGTTCAATACCATGTTTCCGGAAAATTTCAATACCTCTCTTTATTTTTTCTTCCTGCACTTCATAAGGCAAACCTGCAAATTCGGATTTCCGGTTGATTGGTACAAGCCCACCACAATTGGAAGTATACACATGATTATAACCATGTAAGGCAATACCCCATCCCTTCGTTTCCCATTTTTTAACCTTTTCCCAGAATAAGTCATCACGTTCGTCTATTTGTTGCTTAAGGTCTTCGTTGTTTGGAATGACGGCTACTATTGGTTTAACATTATATTTATCAAGTATTTTCTCTATTGTGCTCCATTTTTTCCTGTCCATTGTTGGACAAGCATCATCTAAACGAATTATATATTTTGCGCTCATAATTTTCTTTTCCCTTGAAATATTTCTATTGCATTGTTATTAAATATTTATAAACCAGATAAAATGGACTTGACACATAGAATTCCCAAGGGGTAGCTCTGGTATATTCTATCGCAAAAATATAATAGAAGCGATACATGAAGATAAGAGGATAGGAGTACAAAAGCCATCGGTATTTTTGAAAATTATTTTTACAAATAAGCCATATAAAGGGTATGAAAATAAATACCATATTCATATAACGCTCCATAGAAGGTATCGACTTTGTGAAATTAACAAAAATCATTATCAATAATACAAATATATATGGAAAATGTGCTATCGTACTTATTATTACTTTTCTGTTAGCAATAAACATGCATACAATAACATTTATATATAAGTATTGAAGTATATAAAGAAATTGAACAATCGGATGCAATAGGGCATTTGCAGTTTTTATTTTTGTAATAACGCCTTCACTTGAATAGTGAAAAGCATAGTGTGAAATAACAGTGGGGAGAAAGTTCATTATTTTTTCAGAGAAGAATATTGAAAAATTAGAGAACACTAATGAAAATATGAATAATGTAATCAAGACAACATTTCTATTTTTTGCAAAATACACCATACAAACCAAAACGATGTATGTAAAGAATGCTATATGAATTAATGGTGTTATGCTTAAAAGAAAAAAATATTTTTTTTTGTGATTGATGAATATCTGAAATATACAATAAACTCCAATCCATGTTGCAGTAATAAACCTTACCCCGAATATTAGAAAAATAGAATTATGTACAATAAACATTGTTGTAAGTAAAAATACCTGTATTCCTGTCGTAAAGTTTCTTTCTCTCGTGAAAAAGTGAAAGGATTTGAGCATAAAAAAAGCACATATTGCTCCAAATACCATAAACATTACATGATAATTGTCTGTAATATGACTGAGATAATAAATGATAACTTGAGCATAAATATCTTTTATTTTATCATTTTTCGAAAAGTCAAAATATGTTGATGTAATCTTAGAAATATCGTTATTTGTATATGAATGAAATCTTTCAAAGTGTGCTCTATATACATTTGCATCATTCATATCTCTCATACTCTTCCCGCTATTAACAGTTATAGCCAAACACCAAAGAACAGCAAAGAAGAAAAAGAAAACATAAGACGAGCGTCTATTCATTGTCTTGAGTGAATATAGGAACGAAAAGAATGGAGATAGAATGAATAATATAATTTTTAGTATTATATCGGTATTCTCTTCTCGGTCAAATGACAACTTTGTGTTTTCTAACATCGATGTTTTATTTGTCTAATAATAAAAAGAAATCATATTAATTAGTATTTAAATGAAATCTCTTCTTCATTTGCGTTTTAGAATTTTGTACTTTCTTCAAATACTGAAAAATCGTCGTGAATACCTTTCCATACGATGATCTTTTATCAATATTTCAACATTTTTTTATTCTCCTTAGCAAGTCAAAAGTTTCTCGCACAAATCTGCTGTTAAAAATCATATAATTCTGTAATAGTGCTAATCCTGAATAATAGTATGACAGGGTTTTCCAAGTTGATAATTGTTCCAAATCAGGTAAGTTTGCATATTTATAAATAATTTTTTTATTATAATTTATTCTCAACATTCCAAGAAAAACTTTCACCTCATGCTGAATGATAAATGGCCTGAGTTCTTTTATATCTCTTACATAGTTGCATCGGTAGCAAATAGAAAAAATAGTTCCCTTAATTTTATGTTCTGTTGCAGGTAATTGAGTAGATGATGTTTTGTTAAAATAATAATAATACACCACATCATCTATTAATTTTACGCGCTTGATGTTTTTTACTATCTGGAAAATCAAATTACCGTCAGTACCATTATTCAAATTTTCAAAAAACTCATACACGTGATTTTTAAATAAGGTATTTCGATAGATTTTAGCTACCAGCCCTCGATCAAGCTCTCCTGAAAGCAACGATTTATAAACAGCCAGACTATCTGTTCCATAAGAAAGCCTCATATTTATTTTTTCTCTCAGATCTTTTTCTGCAACTTTTTGAATACTTCCACAAACAATATCAACTTCTTCTTCTTTTTCTATACTGTTATAGAGGATTTCCAATGCATTTTGAGGCAAATAATCATCACTGTCTACAAACATAATATAATCGCCGGTTGCAACTTTATATCCCGTATTTCTGGAGGCAGATGCTCCCCGATTAAGAAAATGTTCAATAAGTTTTATTCGTTCATCTTTCGAAGCATATTTCTTTACGATGTCTATGGCTCCATCCGGCGTGGCATCATTGACAACAATGACTTCAAAATCAATCAATGTTTGCCTCAGGATAGAATCCAGACAACGTTCGATATACTTTTCCGTATTATAAACCGGAATAATTATGGAAACTTTCATTATCTGCTAAATTTATTTATTAAAACGGTCTTGATTTGAATACGTGTATTTTCATTCAACACTATACTGTATGTAAGTGCGGCAGTACAAAACAGATTAGTCAATGTTAAAAACATCAATCTTGTAAAACTTTCTTCAATGGAAAATCTAATAATTAGGGGGAAAACAGAAGCAGGAACAACTACAGTCAATACCGTCAATATTACTTTTCGAAAATAAAGTCTTAATGAAAATTGCGGGATTATTCTTTTTACAGTAACTAATTTTATTATTGTATTTAGAATAGCTGCCAATAAATTAAGAAAAAGACAGGTATATGCAGGGACATTTATTAATCTGCAAATAAAATAAGCAGATACGGGCACAAGGAAATTTACCATAGACGTTTTCCAACTTACTGTTTTTATCTTTCCTGTTGCATGAATTGAAGCATTTAAACCACCCTGAACGATTGAGGAAAATACGGCAAATAAAAGTAACTGAATAAATATCCCCGTATATTCAGGAACTTTTATTAGCCACAAATCAAGTATAAAATCGACTTCCAATAATATCGGAAAGCTCATTGTGAAGAAAAGCAGGCACATGTATAATGTGCTATTATTAACTAAAGTCTGTAATTGAATAAAATTCTTCTCGGTGTAGTATTTTATTATCTGCGGTTTCGAGGCTATTGTTAAATTGGCTGCTAATTGAGCCATCCCACGGGAGACTTGATCTGCTAATCCGTAAGCAGTATTAACTACCGTTGAATAGAACAAATTTAGCACCAAACTAAGCCCATTGGCTTTTACCGTTAATCCCAAATTTCCAAATAAATCCCAACCGCTAAATGAAAGCATCGGGTAAATAATAGATTTATCCTTATGAAATTTATATCTGCATTCCACAAATTGTTTTACACAGTATATTCGATAGATCACAGTAATCATAAGGGTTACACACAGGGTAAGGAGCGCGTACAGAATCAATTTGTCAAAATCACCTGTCACTAACAGAAAGACAATACCCAATCGCAGGCAAGTTTGCAGTATTTCAATATAAGCATAAATGTTCATCCTTTCGTGAGCAATAATCGAAGCATTATACGGTACCTGTGTCAATGTAAACATGGCGCTGATCAGCGAAAGCTGATAGACCCAGCGAGCTGCCGTCATTCGCCCTTCAGGGATGACCATTTTGTTTTCCAGATACCACAAACCCACGGTTTCTCCAAGCACTAAAACAATAAGGGCGATAATGATATGAATGGTCAGTGCTGCCGAAAAAGTCTTTTTCAGTTTTTCCCTGTCACCTTTACCCAGTTCAAAAGTCAGAAAGCGGGAAGTAGCACCCGCCATGGAGGAATTGAGAAAATAAAATATCGTGACGGCACTTGTAACAACGGCATTCAGGCCGAAGTCGTCAGCGCCCAAAGTAGCCAGTACAACTCTTGATGTATATAAACCGACAGTCATTGCGAACAGCAGCCGTATATACAGATAGACGGTATTCTTCGCTATCCGTCTGTTATTTTCGGCTACAGACGACATCTATCTTTAGCTTGCTGCCTAACCCCATACCCCGAAATGCCTCATGCTCCACAGCCAGGATGGTGGCATCGAATGGCCCGGCGGGCATCTCTGTCAGGATGTCGAGGCCGTACTCACGCTTTACCTCGCCGGGATCGGCCCACGGGTCGTGAATCGTGACGCGTATGCCGTATTCGTGCAGTTCCCGGACGATGTCCACCACCTTCGTGTTGCGCACGTCGGGACAGTTCTCCTTAAATGTAATACCCAGGATCAGTACGGGGGAACCCTTCACCTGTATCCCTTCCCGGATCATCCGCTTCACGGTCTCGCCGGCCACGTACTGCCCCATGCTGTCGTTCACGCGGCGACCGGCCAGGATGATTTCGGGATGGTAGCCGTATTCCTGCGCTTTTTGCGCCAGGTAGTACGGATCGACTCCTATGCAGTGGCCGCCGACAAGCCCCGGCCTGAACGGTAGGAAGTTCCACTTCGTTCCGGCGGCTTCCAGCACGGCGTCCGTATCAATGCCCATCCGGTCGAAGATTTTCTTCAGTTCGTTGACAAAGGCGATATTGATGTCGCGCTGCGCGTTCTCGATGACCTTGGCCGCCTCGGCTACCCGAATCGTCGGGGCCGGGTGGGTGCCGGCCATGATCACGGAGGCGTAGAGGGCATCAATGAAGGCCCCCGCTTCGGGGGTGGATCCGGACGTAATCTTCCTTATCTTTTCCACCGTATGCTCCCTGTCGCCCGGATTGATGCGTTCGGGCGAGTATCCCACGTAAAAGTCTCTGTTAAAGGTCAGTCCGGATGTCTTCTCTATGAAGGGGATACAGTCTTCTTCCGTAGCTCCCGGATACACCGTCGACTCGTAGATTACGGTGTCTCCCTTCTTTAGCACTCTGCCCACCGTTTCGCTGGCTTTATACAGTGGTGTCAAATCGGGACGGTTATTTTTATCCACGGGGGTCGGAACCGTGACGATATAAACCGTACAGTCCTTCAGCTTGTTTACGTCGCAGGTACAGTACAGACCGGCAGCATCGCCCGGTTCGCTCTTCAGTACGGCCCACAGCGCTGCCTCATCCACCTCCAGGGTGCGATCCATGCCGGTTTTTAACTCATTCACGCGGGTCGCGTTTATATCAAAACCCACCACGGGATATTTCGTGGCAAACAGTCTCGCCAGGGGCAGGCCCACGTATCCGAGGCCAATCACTCCAATTTTAGTTTTTTGCATCATTTATTTCAGATTTTCCCAGTACCATTTCACGGCCTCCTTCAGGCCTCTTTCCACACCGTATTCGGGGGAATATCCCAGCAGCCTTTTCGCCTTGTCCACAGAGGCGAGCGAGTGGGGGATATCGCCGGCACGGTTCGCTCCGTACACGGGCCGGATTCCGGCAATTACGGGGTCGTATTCGCCCAGCAACGCCCGCAGGCAGTCGCACAGCCGGTTCAGCGTCGTACGCTCGCCGCAGGCCGTATTGTATATCTGGTTCACGGCTTCGGGGGAGGTTGTGGACAGGGCCAGCAGATTCATCCGTATCACATTGTCTATATAGGTGAAGTCGCGGCTGTACTCGCCGTCCCCGTGAATATGCGGAGCTTCGTGCCGGATGTACCGCTTCACGAACAGCGGGATCACCGCCGCGTAGGCCCCGTGGGGATCCTGCCGTCGGCCGAAGACGTTGAAATAGCGCAGTCCGATGTACTCCATGCCGTACGTGCGTGCGAACACACCGGCGTAGAGTTCATTGATATATTTTGTAACGGCATACGGGGAGAGCGGCCGGCCAATGATATCCTCCACCTTGGGAAGCGACAGGGAATCCCCGTACGTGGAGGAACTCGCGGCAAAGACAAAGCGCTTTACCCCTACCTCCCGGGAAGCGATCAGCATGTTCAGAAACCCTCCCGCATTCACGTCATGGGTGGTCAGCGGGTCTTTTACCGAACGGGGGACAGACCCCAGCGCCGCCTCGTGCAGCACGTATTCTGCACCGTCGACGGCTTTTCGGCAATCGTCCGGGTTGCGTATATCGCCGACAGTCAGCTTAAACGTATTCGGATAGCGGGAAAAGAGCGGTAGTATGTTTTCAATATGCCCCGTCGCGAAATTGTCGAGACACACCACGCTGTCACCGGCCTCCAGCAATGCCTCGCAAAGATTCGAGCCGATAAAACCGGCCCCTCCCGTGATTACTATTTTTCGCATCTGTTCCTGTTTTTAGAGGTTTCCTTTAAATACTGTGGCGGATTATTTCTCCAAGACCCGCCGGGGCCTTGACAGCGATACGGCTATTACGGATGAATGTCGGCAGACTGTGGACGTCGGTGCCTGCCATACCGTACATTCCAAGCCTTAAAAGTCTTTTGCATGTTTTCTTCACTTCCATACCGTAGCTTCCTGTGAAAGAAAAAAGATTCATCTGAAACTTTACCCCCATCCCTTTCAGTTTCCGATAGTCCTTTTCATCCATATATACATACCGTTCCGGATGCGCCAGCACGGGGTGAAGGCCTTCAGCCTTTATTCTTTCCAATGTATGGTACATGTTCACAGGCGGATTGAAAAGAGAGGTTTCCACCAGCAGGTGGTCTCCTTTTGTGCCCATCGGCAACAAATCGTTTGCTTTCAGGCGTTCCTCAAACAGGTTATCGAGCATGTATTCTGCCGCCAGACGGAGCGTTATCCCACCCCGGTAGGTGGCTTCCAGCTCTTCGAACCGCCTTTTCAGCCCGTCCGTTGTATTCGGGATGTCTTCCATGATGTGCGGAGTGAGCCATACGGTTTTGACGCCAAGCTGTCCGTAGCAGTGGAGGATTTCCAGCGATTCGCCCACCGTCTGCACCCCGTCGTCCACTCCCGGGAGAATATGGGAATGATGGTCGGTGAAGCTTTCAAAGAAGCCGCTTTCTTTCAGCGAATAAGATTTTCTGAATGGCCACATGCTGTGTCTGGTACTTAATTGTTCGATGTCCGCAGGGCAGGGTGTTCAAATCCGAAAAGCCACAGCGGAATGCAAAAAAACGAATCCTGTTTCATGCAGTTATTTTTTAAAAAGCTCTTTGATGCGGGATAAAATCTTTCATCTATCTATTTATCTGCGTCATAGTGATATCCGTATCCGTATCCGTAATGATATCCGTACCGGTAATATCCTCCGGCTCCGGCCGTACCGTTCAGAATGACGGACATGTTTTTGAATTTCTTTCCGTTATAGAGATTCTCCAGTTCCGCCAGCATACCGCGTTCCATCAGTCCGGCACGCACCACGAATAGGGTGCGGTCAGCCAGTTTTCCGATAATCTGCGTATCGGCCACGATTTCTACCGGAGGGCAGTCTATCAGGATGTAGTCGTACCGTTCCCTCTGGCGGTTTATCAGTTCGCCGAAACGCCCGTCTTCGAGCAGTTCGGCCGGATTGGGTGGCACTGTTCCGACCGGCAGGATATGCAGATTCCCGTGCGCCGCAACGGATACCGTCATGCTGTCCGTATTCTCCGCACACCCGCTTAGATAGTCGCTCAGTCCGTTTTTCGGTGAACCCGCATAGGCGGAGGCGGAGGCATGACGCAGGTCTCCGTCGATTACGAGTACATTTTTTCCTTTAATGGCAAGCCCCGCGGCGAGATTCACGGTCACGAATGTCTTTCCGCTTCCCGGATTGAACGAGGTGATGGCAATCACATGGGAACTGCTCCCTTCGCCGCTGGTCATAAATTCCAGATTGGTGCGCACGACGCGGAATGCCTCGTTGACGGCATTCCTGTTTCCCTCCTTCACCACGACGGCGGCCTCGGTCTCCGTCCGTTTTTTCCGGAAAAGGCCGGATTTGCGCGTGGCGGCAGAAAAGGGGATTTCCCCGATAAACGGTACGCTCAGGCCTTCTAGGTCTTTACGTCCGCGGACGGTGCTGTTCATGTTTTCGCGAACAAAGATGACTGCCACCGGAATGAGTAGCCCCAGCATAAAGGCCACCAGCAGGATATTTCTCTTCACTGGCGCCACGGGTTCCATTTTGCCCGACGGAGGAGTGATCACGCGGGTATTGTAGGCGGTGAAAGCCTGCGAAAGCTCGTTCTCTTCCCGTTTCTGCAGGAGGAATAGGTAGAGGGCCTCCTTCACTTTCTGTTGCCGTTCCACGGAGAGCAGGTATTTGGCCTGCGTGGGGCTTTCGGCAATGCGTGACGTGGTTTGCCGTTCGCTTCGGCGCAGGGTGCTGACCTGCGTGTTCAGGGCGGCCGACCGGTTGTCTATGGACGTAATGATAGCCCTGCGCATGGATTCCAGCGCCCGGTCGAGGTCGATGACCAGCGGGTTCTGCGTACTGCTGTTGGCCACCAGGCTGTTGCGCTGAAGCAGTCTGGTGTTGTATTCCGCTATCTGGGACTCGATATTGGAACCTTCGATGCCCGAGTTTACCGGCAGTAACTGGAGCCTGTTCGCTTCATTCGTCAGATAGCTTCGAATATACCGGGTCATGTACAACTGGTTGTTCAGATCCCGAATCCGAGCGCTGGTGGCGCTGTTCTGCTCCATGTACATGCTGGATGCGGCCTGTACGTCCGGCAGGAGATGCTCGCTTTTGTAGGAGGAAATATCGTCGTCCACATTGCCCAGTTCGCTTTCAATCATCCCCAGACGCTCGTTGATAAACAGGGAGGTGCCGGCCGCTATCTGGTTTTTGTCCTTCACCCAGTTTTCATTGTAGACGGAAATCAGCGTGTTCAGCACATCTTCCGCACGCTGTACGGAGACATCCTTAAAGGACAGATCGATAATGCTTGCCTTCTCGCTGCTCAGTGAAACGGACAGTCTGGCGGCATAATTTTCCACCGCGCCGTACAAGGTGGAGCGGGACACATATATGACGGAAGATACACCTTCCGCATAATGCGGGGTGGGCGCTATGCTTACCGGACCCAGCGGGCTGTGAATGGTGTCTGTCAGTTTGCCGCTCAATGCCGCATCCATATCTTCCCCGTTCCGTTGAAAGTTGGACAAATCCACCGTCCCGTCCTCACGGATATGTACGGTAAAGGCGGCCGATTCGTTATCGGGGAAATCCGCGAGAGACACGCTGACCGGCAGCGTATGCCCGTAGGCCACCTCCCGGTAGAAACGTCCTTCGAAACGGTAATTCATCTCCAGATGCAGCCGTCTTATCACTTCCAGCATGAGGGCGGGCGACTGCAGGGCGATCAATTCGTTGTTCACATTGGTGTTTGACTGGAAGAGTCCGAAATCGGCAAAGGATTCCATCTCCGTAGACAGGGACTTCCCTTTGGAATCGTCCTTGATAAGGATGGAAGCGGAGCGGAGATACACCGGAGGCGTCACTAAAAGATATGCAACAGCGATGCTTAACACAGCCGGTACGGACATGGCGAACCAGCGCCACTTGGAAAGGCAGAGATACAGCAAATCCTGTACCCTCATGAAGTCTTCCGTCTGTCCGGGTTTGGTGTTTTGGGGAGTAGTCATATTTACAGTTTGGAAAGAAAGTGATTAGTTGAATACCAGTATGCCGATGGACGTGAGCAACGATGCCAGCGAAATCCAGAAGGAAGTAGACCGGATATTGTTTCCGTTGACCGTTGCCTGACGTGCCCGCGTGCTGTTCGGTTCCACATAGACCACATCGTTCTGCCGCAGATAGTAGGCCGGCGAGGCATAGAGGGCATAGCCGGAGCACAGGTTCAGGCGGTAGGCGGTTCGCTTTCCGTTCACCTCCCTGAGGACGAGCACGTTTTCCCGCTTCCCGTACACGGTCAGGTCGCCGGCCGTACTGATGGCATCCAGTATGCTTAGCCTGTCGCGGTCTATGGCGAAACGCCCCGGCCTGTTCACCTCTCCCATCACGGCTACGGTGAGGTTCATAAATTCGACGGTGACAACCGGATCCTTTATCAGATCCTTCGAAACCAGCTCGTTTTTTATATAGGCGGCGATCTTTTCCCTGCTCATTCCCTCAATATGTATTTTCCCCAGTACAGGGAAGTCGATGTTTCCTTTGGAATCGACCGTATAGATTGATACTTGCTGGCTCTGGTTATGGGAAGAAGCCTGGGATTGTCCCACGCGGTGCGCCACGATGGGAAGGTTGAACAGATCCGCAAGCAGGGGATCCTTGCTGTTTACCACGATAGAGATTCTGTCTCCTGCCCTTACCGTGATCTGCACGGAATTCCGTATCCGTTCGGGTACCCCATGCTCCAAATCCTGAAAATAACTGATCCGGTTTGTCGACGAGCACGCGCTTAAAAGAACGGCGGCCAGCCATACGGACAGGCTGTGTTTGATTCTCATATAATTATGAATGATAACTGTTTTACAATAATTTGTCCACAGCCGGATTCGGATTCCGCTGTTTCATTTTCCTTGTCAGCCACATATTGGCGGCGATCCATACCAGCGCGTCACCCGCCAGCAGCAGGTTCACGTTTACCCAGTGCGAGAGCAGGACGTTGCACAAGGTGAACACCAGCGATGCCAGCAAAATGGTCAGCATGGCTATGCGTTGCGACATTCCGGTGGCAAGGAGTTTATGGTGGATATGGTTTTTATCGGGCATAAACGGACTTTTCCCGTGGCGTATGCGGTAGACAAACAGCCGCACGACATCGAAACACGGAATGAGCAGAGGTGAAAATGCCAGCACAGCCGGGTGAAAGGCAACCGTGCAGAAGTCCGGTGCGCACAGCAGCAGTTTTATGCCGAGAAAGCAGAGCACCATGCCTGTTGTCAGGCTTCCCGTATCGCCCATGAATATTTTTTTGCCCCGTTTTGCATTCCCGAAGACATTGTAACAGAAGAACGGAACAAGCGCTCCCAGCATGGCGAACGAGAGCATGGCATAAATATACTTCTGGAGTGCGAAGAAGGCCAGTCCGTAAAGAATCAGCGCCAGGCCGCTCAGTCCCGATGCCAGCCCGTCTATACCGTCAATCAGGTTGACGGCATTGATGATGAACACCACGGTCAGCACGGTCAGCGCATATCCCGTCCACGCGGGGAGTGCATGAATGCCCAGCACACCGTGCAGGCTTTGGATCTCCATTCCTCCGGCAACCAGCATGATACCACACAGAATCTGCACCGCGAACTTGATACGGTAACGCACTCCAATCAAATCGTCGGCTATTCCGAGCAGATACAGCGCCATGACCGTACAGTATCCGAACGACAGGGCGGGCATGTCGCTACCCGCTTCCACCAGAATGTCCTCCCTGCCCCGGATTAGATGCAGTCCCAGCAGCATGGCCATGGATAAAAAGACCGCGGGAGTGAAGGCCGCTCCCCCCAGCCGGGGTATGACATCCTGATGAATCTTCCGTCCGTCGGGCACGTCGAACAGCTTTTTCCGAAACGAAACAAGCAGTATCAGTGGAATAAGGATCCCAGCAAACACGGTGCACAGTACGAACAGCAGACAGATGCTGACGATCCAGAATTGGGTTACAGGCATAGTTTCAGCGTTTTTCCGTTTTCTTCCTGCGGCAGCGCCTCGATCAGATCCGGTTTGATTTCCGCCATGACCACGGCCGCAATGCCTTCTACCAGCACGACGACCCTCCGGTTCCGGATGCCCCGTACTTTTACAAATACTCCCTCCACGCCGTCGAAAGCGCCTCCGTGGATACGGACGCGGCGTCCTTTTCTCAGATCGACTTCCTCCGGTTTCATATAGACCAGTTTTTCATCGTGTGTTTCCGATACGGCTACGAACCGGCTCATCTGTGTTTCCGGGATGATAACCGGGATATTCTTCCCGTTTTCCGGCCGGGTGTAGTACTGCAGGATGCGAATCTCCCTTTTGGTTTCTTGTATGACAGGGCGGGTAGTGCGGACAAAAATAAAATTACGGATGGCCGGAACCAGTTCCCTTTTCTTTTCCCCCGTCCTTTTTACGACGACATCATAATGCATGGGAATAAAATTCTCGATCTTCCTTTTATCCAACAGACGTTTTGCTTCCAACTCCCTGCCGAAAGGAGCGCTCATGGCGAACCAGACCCTGTCGTTTGAGTGAGTGTTATAATCTGTATACATATTATACTCCTGGCTCCCCAAAATCAATATATTATATTGCTTTTCAGTTGGTTAGTTGTTAGTTTCATTCAATTCCGGCTATTATGCAGTATATTATTTCTATAATATAAGAAATCTTGATTGTACATAACATTCGTATGTAAAAGATTCCTGAATCGGCGGCAAAGGTATTAAAAATGCAATTAAACAAACAACGGGATAGACTTTTTATATCTGTTTGCTTTTGTTCCCTGTTATTTGAAACGGAAAAACGGCTGTAAATGTTTCCAGATGTCAGGATTTATGAAATTTTTCTCCCGGAAAATCACAAGAAATAGAGAAATTCGAATACATAACATCGCTATACACCTTATTTTCAGCATAACTAAAGTTTTTTGCTGTTTCTTATACAGAAACGGTACGCTGCATAAAAGTCGGAATAGAATAAAACAACCAAGATTTTTTTGCAGTACAATTGTACGTTCCAAACGTTTTGAACCGGGCTATGGTTCGCATACAAACGTACACGAATCATTTGACATTTTTCCAAAAGATATGTAAGACTGAATAATTGAACTTGCCACCCCGCACAAACCAAAAGAATCCCTGCCGGCTTCCGCCGGCGGGGATTCGGATTGGGAGAGGAAAGAGCCGGTTATTCCATCCCTTCGATGGTGCGGATGCTTCCGTCTTCGTTGTATTCCATTTCCACTGCTTTCAGACTCCGGAGCCAGGTTCTGCCTCCCGACGGGACGCAGTCGTGATGGAAAATATACCATTTGTCCCGGTGTTTAATGATGGAGTGATGCGTAGTCCAGCCTACTACCGGCGTGAGTATGACGCCGCGGTAGGTGAAGGGGCCGTATGGATTGTCGCCGGTGGCATAGCAAATCCGGTGCGTGTCGCCGGTGGAATAGGAGAAATAGTACGTCCCCTTGTATTTGTGCATCCAGGAGGCTTCGAAGAAACGGCGTTCCGTATCGCCTTGCATGAGCGGTCGGCCGTTTGAATCCAGTATGATCAGGTCGCGGGGTTCTTCGGCAAATTCGAGCATGTTTTCGCTCAACTGTACCACCTTCGGACAGAGGGCGGGCGAGTGGGGGAGGGGATACGCGGCCGATTCGAGGGCTTTGTTGTGGCGGTATCGCTGCAATTGCCCGCCCCAGAGGCCTCCGAAAAACATGTAGTGCCGGCCGTCATCGGCGAAAACGGCCGGGTCGATGCTGTAACTGCCCGGTATCGGGTGCGGTTCGGGGTGGAACGGCCCTTCGGGGCAGTTGGAGGTGGCTACGCCGATGCGGAAAATGTCGTTCCTGTCTTTCAGCGGGAAGTACATGTAGTACGTCCTGTTCCTGTAGGCCACGTCGCAGTCCCACAACTGCCGGCCGGCCCAGTGAATATCGGAGACCTTCAGCACGGGGCCGTGGTCGGTGACGTCGCCGCCGACGAAGTCCATGGACAGTACGTGATAATCCTCCATATCGAAATGGTCGCCGAAGTCGTTTTCGGGGATACCGCTTTCGCGGTCGTGCGACGGATACACATAGATTCTGCCGTTGAATATATGGGCGGAAGGATCTGCCATATAATCGTCGGGAACCAGATAGATTGATTTCTGCATGGTCTGTTTATTTCATGTTGATGATTTCATATACGGGCGGTTTGGCGTATCCCTGCCGGTCGAAGAGCAGGGCGTAGTCCGTCCGTCCGTGTACAGGCCAGTTGTTGCGCCAGGAATCGTCGTCGCAGACGCCCCAGAGCGTGACGCGCGAGATCTTGTCGCGGTGCGTCAGGAACAGGTTGAAAAATTCGCACATACGCGTGTTCCATTCGGCCGCCACAGCGTCGGGAAGTCCGCCGGCGTAGGGATTCAGCTCTTCCCTGCCTTCGAAATTCGCTTCCACGGCAGCTCCCGTCGCGGCGTCGGGCGAGGGCAGTACCGTCAGATCCAGTTCGGTAATCATCACCTTTACGCCGGTGGCGGCAAAGGCGAGGATGCTTTTCTCGAAGTCTTCTATCGCGGGATCCTTCATGCCCAGATGCCCCTGCATCCCTACGGCGTCGATGCGCAGGCCGCGTGCCTTGAGCGTCTTCACCAATTCCACCACCGTATGGCGTTTCTTTTCGACGGCCATCGAGTAGTCGTTGTAGTAGAGTTCCGCATCGGGATCGGCTTCGTGGGCGAACCGGAAGGCCAGGGGGATGAATTCTTCGCCCAGTATTTCGTAGAATTTGCTGCGCCGCCAGGAGCCGTCCTCCAGGATGGCCTCGTTCACCACGTCCCAGCCTTTGATGCGTCCCTTATAGCGCGAAACGACGGTGGTGATGTGGTTCTTCAGCCGTTCGGTCAGTACTTCGGGCGATACGTTCCGGCCTTCGTTGTCTACGCAAAGCCAGGCGGGCGCCTGCGAGTGCCATACCAGGCAATGGCCGGTGATCCACATCCCGTTTTCTTCGCCCCAGGCTACAAAGCGGTCGGCCTCGTCGAAATGGAAAACGCCTTCCTCCGGCTGGAGGTATACGCTTTTCATGCAGTTCTCCGGCACGACGGCCGAGAACTGTTCGCGCGCCACACGTTCGGACAGTGTGTCGGCTCCCGCACATTGGGCTACGCTGAGCGCCGTGCCGATAAGGAATTTGTCTTTGAGCGCATCTTTCAGGCGAACGCTACGGGTGGGTGTCTGCTGTGTGCATCCCATCAGGAAAAGGGCTAAAAAGCCACTGTAAAATAAAGTTTTCATTTGGATATATTTATTGGTTGATTAATCATTTTTCGATTCTATTTCTTTTGCGTATTCCACTAATTGGGAATCGGTCAGATCGTAGCGCGATACGATGAAGGCCAGCAGCAGCACCAGCAGGGCGGGCAGGGCTGCGAGGAGGAGCCGGATGCCGAAAAGGGCTTCGCCGCTCTGCACGTCGGATGCTGGATTGAAGCCGGTGATCGAGAGCACGAAGCCGGGGACGAATCCACCGAGAGCCAGACCGAATTTGAAGAAGAAGCCCGTCAGCGCATTCGCAATGCCGGAGATGCGTTTGCCCGTTTGCCATTCGCCGTAGGTGATGGCTTCGGGGATGAGCGACCAGATGAAGGCGCCCACGACGCCGAAGCCCACGGAGCGGATAAACTGGAATACGAAGATCAGCCTTACCTGAGCGGCCGGGAGGACAAACAGCCCGGCGAAGCCCAGGAAGGAGATGCCCAGCGAGAGGTAGAGCAGCCCCTTCTTGCCGAGTTTCCTGCGCATCCACGGCATGAAGGGCAGGATGAACAGGGCGGGAAGCGCCGAGATGACGTTGAAGTAGCCCACCAGGTGTTC
The DNA here is from genome assembly GCA_031276545.1 of Tannerellaceae bacterium. Next base: position 29,443 of record JAISMW010000094.1, on the reverse strand, counting down.
GTCTCCCAGATTGTATTTCACGAAGTAGGTGGCAGCCGAGTTGGTGATGGCCATAATGGCGAAGGCCGTGATGAACATATACGACACCACGCGCAGAGGCCTGTTGCGCACCACTTCGGTAAATAAATCGGAGAAGCGAACCTTCGACTGCGCCTCCTTCGAGAGTACCACCCGTTCCTTCACGCCGGCAAACGAGAAGAGCAGGGCGCCGAGGCCGATCAGCCCGTAGAGGACAACGGTGTACAGCCATCCGCTCCGGGCGGCGGGAGAGTCCATCGTCCCCGACCAGGCGATCACCAGCGTAGGCACGCCGTAGGTGATAGCCACCTGAGCTACGTTCACCAGCCACATCCGGGTAGTCGTCAGGACGGTCACTTCGTGCTGGTCGCGCGTCAGGGCGGCGTTCAGGGCGCCGAACGGCACGTTCACCATGGTGTAGATCATCGAGAGCGCCACGTAGGTGACGCAGGCATAGACCGTTTTGCCCGTTTCGCCGATGTCGGGAACGATGAAGCAGGCTATCATCAGCGCGGTAAGCGGGACGGCCATCAGCAACAGCCATCCGCGGTACTTGCCGAAGCGGGTGCTGTGCATGTCGACGATCGCGCCGACTATCGGATCCCATACGGCGTCGATGATGCGCACGCCCAGGAACATGGCGGCGGCGATGGCGGGATTCAGCCCGTATACGTTGGTGTAGAAGAACAGCAGATAGGTCGTCACCGTCTGGTAGATGAAGTTCTGCGCCATGTCGCCCGAACCGAACGCGATGCGTTCGAACCACGAAAGTTTGCAGAATCCTTTCGTTCCGGGCAGGGAGGGAGTTGTTGTCATACGGCAGGCCTATTTCATGTATTTCTTCATAAATTCCCGGAAGGCGGGGTAGTTCGGGCCGGCTTCGTGCCCCCCTGCGTGGCGGCGGTAGCCGATGTAGCCTTCCAGGTAGGCTTTGTTCACCTGCGGCATGGGGATTGTCTTTCCCCGGTAATCCACGGCGTCGTGCATCACGAGGCCTTTCCGTCCCAGGAGTTCGTATACGGGGCTTGCGGCGGCGGCCGTGCGGTACAGGCCGTAGGGGTCTGCCCAGGCTTCCCCCTTTGTCTCGTCGCCGCTCCCGATAAAGAGGGGGCGGGGGGCGCATAGCGCCACCAGCGATTCGGCGTCTACGGGCATCCGCATCACCCGGCGGGGCAGGTATCCGTCGACGCTGCTTTCGTCCACGCCGGCATAGCGCATGGCGTTGCCCGCCAGCCAGTGGTATTCCGAGTCTCCTATGCAGTTTTCGAGGTCTTCGCCCCAGTGCCTCCGGCTTTGCGCCGCGCCCATGGCGCCCGACGAACTGGGGAAGGCCGTTGCGATACGGGTATCGAAGGCCATGGCTACGAGGGTGGCTTTCCCGTAGCGAGAATGTCCGGTGACGGCCACCCGGCCGGCATCCACCGGCGAGCCGTCCTGTTCGAAGAAGTCGATGAAGCGGCTGACGCCCCACGACCAGGCCGCCAGCGCGCCCCAATCGCCGGGTTTGCGCCAGTGTCCCCGGTTCAGCAGTCCGATGAGGTAGTCCGTCAGGCCTTCCCCGCTGTCGGGCTGCAGGGCGCCGGCGTTGAAATAGAGGACGCCGACGCCGTCGGGCGCTACGGTCTTCCACAGGTCTTCATCGCCTATCACGTAGCCCCCGCCGGGGCTGTATGCGTAGTGGATGACCACCGGCGTTTTCCGTCCTTCGGGCGTTTGTGCCGGGATGCGCAGGACGCCGCTCAGGACGGGCGCGTGGCGCAGTTCGGGGAAGAGGGATACGTCGATTTTTCCCGTAATCCGGTATTGGCGGAAGGGGATCGTCTTCACCCGTCCTCCCCGGCTGAAGACTTCGTCCACCGTCTCCGGTTCGCCGATGCTCCAGTCTATCTTCAGGTCGTCCGCTTCCGGAGGGGTGGCGCCGTATATCTTCCGAACCTCTTCGAGTATGGCGGCGCGGCGATCAGGCCAGGTTTCGGCGGTCAGCCCGCTCAGGTCGTGCAGCGCGAGGGGGGCGTAGAATTTCGCGCCGGTATAGTAGTCGCCGTCCGGTTCCCATTCGTGCACGTAGTTCGTCCGGAGTCCGAAGGCCGAGCGCACCGTGTGGTAGGGCGACGGGTTCGGAGCCTTGCCGGCGGGAGGCAGGGCGGGGTATACGATTCCCAGTTGTTCCATCATCTGATCGTGATCCATCCGCGAGCTGACGCCGCCGGCGGGAGGCATTTCGGGGAAGGGAGAGTTCGGATTCAGGTACGGGCTTTCCGGCGCGCCGAGGTAGGAGGGTTTCAGTCCGCCGAAGTCGAGGAGGATCTTTTCGATCACGACGCCGGCGTCGATCGCCCTTATCCGCAGCGTATGGGGGCCGGCCGGGCCGGCGTGCATACGGGTCGTCGAGCGGATGATGCGTTCGCCCTGCCATTTGCCCAGGGAGCCGTCGTAATGTCCGTTGTAGTTCACGGTGTCTTCCCTGCCTCCGTCGAACGAGAGGGCGTAGCGCAGGCCTTTGCCGGCGTTGAAGTTCAGGGTGGGCGCCAGCCATAGCTCTACGTCCGCGTCGCCGGATGAGGCGGTCAGGACGTCGTATTCGAGGCATACCTCATCCGTTGCTTTGATGGCGGCTCCGGCCGGGAAGGTACCGACGCTTCCCAGGGTGCGCCCCAGTCCGGGGATGACGTCCCAGCGAACGTTGCCGCTGTGCCGCGCCCTGGCGAAGTGGGGAGCTTCTATCGAGATGCAGCCGTCGGTTTCTGCGAAGCGTTTTTCGGCAGGCTCCCGGCGGTATACGTATTCTACTTTGGGGAGGATGCTGCGGGGCGGGTCCTGCCAGGAGGAATAGCCGATGCGCACCTGATCCATCTGGTGAGCCCATTTGCCGCCGGCTATTTCGTCGTTGTAGTGTCGGGTGAGGAGCGAGTCGCGCAGGAAACATTCCTTCACTTTGTCGGCGTATTCGTTGGCGCGCATATCGTAGGTTTGGGCGTATTGCCTGTTCAGCGCCTGGGCGTAGTACATTTCGTACAGGTTGGACATGGCGTTGATGGGGAAGAGCACCAGTTCGTCGAAGGCGTCGCGGGTGTCCGCCGGCAGGCGGTTGTACAGGCGGAAGGCGTCGAGGGCGAGGTCTTTGTAGTCGTTCACCACGGTTTCAAATTCGCGGTAATGCTCCAGGCTGAATGTGCGGTCGTCCAGCAGTTCGGGGGTTACGCGGCTGTTGTATCGGACGTAGGCGTCCAGCAGGCGGGCGGCTTCGGGGGCGAAGGTTTCGCCGAACTGTTCGGCGCACCAGCGCTCCGTGTACCGGAGGAGGTTGTCCGGCCGGAACTGCTGCGGGTTCCAGGCCAGGTCGAGGAAGAAGCTGATGGGGAATTCCATCGGTTTGAGGTCGCCCACGTTCACCACCCAGAGTTTGTCCACTCCGTGGGCGTAGGCCAGGTTCATTTGTTCCCAGGTACGCTGCACCTGGCTGACGTTGATCCATTTGTAGTTTCGCGGGGCGCCCACGTAGTCGAAGTGGTAGTACATGCCGTATCCGCCTTTGCGTTTCGGAGCGAGGGGGTCGGGCAGTTTGCGGACGTTTCCCCAGTTGTCGTCGCAGAGGAGGAGGGTGACGTCGTCGGGCACGCGCATTCCCTTGTCGTAATAGTCCTGCACTTCTTTGTAGAGCGCCCATACCTGCGGGCGTTCTTCCGCTTTCCGTCCGGTCACATCGGCTATGATGTCGCGCTGCTTCCCGATGATGCGTTGGAGCAGGGCGATGTTGGCGCCTTCGCTCATCGGCTCGTCGCCGTCGCCCCTCATGCCTACGGTGACGAGGGTTTCAAAGTCTTTCATCCTCTCCATGCCTCCGCGCCAGAAGTCTTCCAGGGCGCGGGGGTTTTTCTCGTAATCCCAGGCGCCTTTGCCGTAGCGGCTCCATTCCTCGTGGGCGCGTCCCATTGGTTCGTGGTGGGAGGTGCCCAGTACGACGCCTGTTTCGTCGGCCAGCGCGCCGCTCAGGGGGTCGTCGTCATAGAGGGCATTGCCCCACATGGCCGGCCAGAGGAAGTTGCCTTTCAGACGGAGGATTAGTTCGAACATGTGGGCGTACATGGCGGAGTTGACGCCGCCGAATTTCTCTACGCACCAGCCCTTGAAGGCGGGCGATTCGTCGTTGATGAAGATGCCCCGCCACGTCACGGCCGGTTCGCCGTCGGTATAGGTTCCGGGCTTCACGAAGAGGTTTTCGCGGCGCTTCGCCGGGACGTCGGCCCACCAGTACCAGGGCGATACGCCGCACTGCCGGGAGAGTTCGTATACGCCGTAGATGGCGCCGCGCTTGTCGCTTCCGGCAATGACGAGGGCAGCCTCGACACCTTCCGCGGGATGTTGGACGGTGCGGATGATGTATTTCTCGCGGGCTCCCTTCAGGGCGGCGCCGTCTATTTTGCCGGCTTTTGCGAGGCTGTCTATCCGTCCGCCCTGCCCCAGGGTTCCGACGATGACGGCGTAGGGGACGCCGTCGCCGGGTTCGCCTCCCGCTACGCGCTGCAAGTCTTTGCGGAGGTTGTCGGCGGCCAGCAGGACGCCTTTATGCTCGGCCTTGTCGGTCAGCACGGCTACCGGGCGTCCCTGTACGGCCAGGGGGAACCAGTGGCTTTCTCCGCGGTCGAATACGAAGGGTTCCGGGCCGAAAGTTTCGGCGGCGGGGGAGGGGGGCGCTTCGCGGAAGCGGATCCAGTCTATTTCCACCGCGCCCTTTCCGCTGCTGCGGACGAAGAGGTCTTGCAGGCCGGCGGGCGAGACGGCGAGCGGGACGCTGATTGCAGTCCATTCGCGGCCTGCCGGCGCTTGTATGTTGGCCAGTACGGCGCCTTTCGGGCTGCCGACGCATACCTGCAGGCTGCCCCCTCCGGGCGAGAGAACGCGCGCCTCGGCGAAGCGGAGCCTGCCGCTTCCGAAGTCTACGCGGTTGTACTGCACCCAGGCGTCTCGTTTGCTCAGGAGGGTTTTCCATCCGTCGAAGGTACGGTGGGGATGTAGGAAGCCGACGGAGGCTCCCGCGTCGCTCAGGCGGCTGTAACGGTCTACGTGGATTTCCCTGCGGGCGTCGGTGACGCCCACGCCGCGCAGGGTAGGGATGACTTTGCGGATGCTTCCGTCGGCCTCGAAGAAGAGGGAGTCTGCGCGGATGGAGCGGTTTTTGTCGAATTGGGGGGAAAGGTCGTTGTGGTGGTAGAAGAGGTACCACTGATTGCGGAACTCGATGATGGAATGGTGGTTCGTCCAGCAGCCGGAGGGCCAGCGGTCCATGAAGGTTCCCTTCATTTCGAAGGGTCCGAGGGGATGGTCGCCCACGGCGTAGACCAGCGATTCGGTGGATTCTTCCACCCAGGGGAAGGTGAAGTAGTACTTCCCTCCGCGTTCGAACACGAAGGGGCCTTCCTTGAGTCCCTTCTCCGGCAGGGAGCGGATCACGACAGGCTCGGAGGCCAGCTCCAGCATATTGTCGGACAGCTCGGCGCCCATCAGGTTCCCCATGCCGGCCCAGTAGATGTAGGCGCGGCCGTCTCGGTCGATGAAGGTGCAGGGGTCGATGCCGTAGACCCCTTTAAGGGGTTCGGCGCGGGGGACGAAGGGGCCTTCCGGACGTTCGGCGATGGCTACGCCGATCATGGAACCCCTTCCCCTGAGCGTGTCCTTTACGGCGGCCGGGAAGTAGAAGTAGTATTTGCCCCGGCGTTCGATGCAGTCGGGCGCCCACATGCTGTACGCGTCCGGATCGACCCAGGATACTTTGTCCTGGCTTAGGATCACGCCGTGGTCGGTCCAGTCCGTCAGGTTGTCGGAAGAGAATACGTGGTAGTCTTCCATGCAGAACCATTCGCGGAGCCGCTCTACGGGGCTGGGAATGTCGTGCGAGGGATAGACGTAGACTTTGCCGTTGAATACCCTGGCGGTAGGGTCGGCGGTGAACTGATCCCGTATCAGCGGGTTCTGTGCATAGAGGGCGCTGCCGATCTGCGCGGCTGCGAGTAGGGATAGCATTAATTTGTTCATGGGAATTTTTTATTTGTTATATCATTTAGCCCGGAAGGGGGAGGCCGGCAGGCCGGAGCGGTTCCGGAGGGAGGCTCCTTCGGGATTGTTTGCCCAGGCGTAGCATACGGCTTCGGGGTCGGGGAGGTCGGAACGCCATACGATGACTTTGCGTCCTTCTACGGCGGCTTCCGCGGGATGGAAAACGCCGTCGGAGCCGGCCAGGGCGAAGCCTTTCAGATGGCTGTCGGGCTGCAGGTCGTCGGAGCCTTCGCGGAAGGAGAGGATCAGGCGGTTGCCTTCTCTACGGAAGGATTCGAACATGGGGCCTTCGCTTACGATCGCTTCGCCGTAGATATGCCGGCGTGCCTGCAGGGCGATGCGATGTGCCAGGTCTTTTTTGTTGAGCGGATGAATGTCGTTGGCTTCACCGAGGTCGATGGCTACGGCCAGGGCGGTGTGGGGGATGGTCTGCGCGAGTTGTCTTTGTACTTCCCGGAGTTCTGCCCAGTCGCTGCGGGGCTGGAAGATTTCCGGCTGCATGTAGTTGGGTAGTTGGACGATGATGAAGGGCAGCTCCGGGTTGTTTTTCAGCAGGCTTCGCCAGCCCTGGATCATGGAGGTCATCAGGCCGCGGTAGGCGGCGTGGTTGGCGGTGTTTGATTCGCCCTGGTACCATATAGCTCCGGTGAAGGCGAAATGCGACAGCGGGGCTATCATGGCGTTGAAGAGGCCGGCGGGTTTGTTCTGAAAGGCGACGCCTCCTCCCGTCAGGAAGGGCATTTGGGCTCCGATGCGGTATTTCCATTTGCCTTCGAGGTTGATGCGTTCCGTGCCGGATAGGATTTCGTAGGTTTTGCCGGCCACAAATTCGGGGAAGCCTCCCTGACTGATCAGGCGGATGGCGAGGAGGTTTCGGCCGGGCTTCAGGCTTCCGGCTTTCAGGGGGTAGTTGCGCGGGGGGTATTGGTAGCCGGTGGAGCCGACGAGTTCTCCGTTGAGGTATACGAAGTCTGCGTCTGCGATTCGTCCCAGGTACAGCATGGCGTCTCGTCCGGTCATGGAGGGGGGGACGTTTATTTCGCGACGGAACCAGTGGGAGCCGTTGCGGGGGCGGCCTTCGCTGCGTCCCCAGCCGGCGTCGAAGAGGTCGACGGGCGTCCAGCCGTCGTCGTCCAGGGCGGGCGACGCCCATGCTTCCCGGAGTCCGGGGTCTTCGGCGTTGAGCACCTCGTGCCAGCGTTTGCCCGGCAGGGTGGCGTAGCGTTGCATGTCGGCGATGAATTGGTCGGAGCGGCAGATGCGCATATCGTTCAGCAGGGCGGGGTATCCGGCCAGGGCTTCTTCGCCGAGCCAGGCTTCTGCCGGCGATCCGCCTACGCTGGCGTTGATAATGCCTACGGGTATTCCGGTTCGTTCGTACATTTCTCTGGCGAAGAAGTAGGGGAGGGCGGCCATGGTTTGGGCGCTTTCCGGGGTGACGCCGCTCCAGGTGCAGGGCGGCACGTCGGACTGGGCTCCATGGAAATTGTAAGCGAGGGGTATCTTGACGTAGCGGATGCGGGGGTTGGAGTAATTTCGGATTTCGTTGCCGAAGAGGGTCATCACGCGCGAGACGGGGGTCTCCATATTGGATTGCCCGGAGCAGAGCCAGAGGTCGCCGAAGAAGAGGCTGTCTATCGTCAGGCGGTTTCCACATGCTACTTCGAGGGAGTAGGGGCCTCCGGCCTGTTGGGGCGGGAGGGTGATGCTCCAGGTACTGTCTGCGGCGGCCACTGTGCGGCGGACGTTTTGGAGGAAGGAGAGGGTCACCGTCCGTCCGGGCGAAGCCCATCCGTGGAGGGTGGCGGGGCGGTCGCGCTGGAGGATCATGCCGTTGCTCAGGAGGACGGGCAAGCGTACTTCGGCGGAGGCTTCGGCGCAAAGAAGGAGGGAAAGGGGAAGGAGGGAAAGGAGGGAATGTATTTTCATGATGATATGATTTGGGGGGTACATAGAAAACCCGGCAGGAGTCGCCTCCTGCCGGGTTTGGTTGGGTATTACGGAATCTGAATATGCTCTATCAGGCCGAAGGGGCCTTTCTCGCCGCGGGTGTTTTCCCACCGCATGGCGTAATAGAGTTGTTTTCCGCGTTGTTCTTCCTGAAAGTCGAAGACGATGGGCGTGCGCGTATCGAACGAGGATTCGTTCAGCTCGGCCAGCGTGACTTCTTTCGGGGCGTCGAACACCTGCCAGCGAACTTCGGCTCCGTGCACGCCGTAGGGTTTCGCTTTTTTGTGGTCGCCGGAACTGTCGGCATAGTTCATCGTGATACGTCGAGGCGTCGAGGTATCGGGATAAGCTACCGGGTGGGTCACAGGGACGGGAACGGGTTTGTGTCCGCTTCCGCGTTCCGGAAGGTCCATGGCGACGAGGTCTTCGTTCGTCACCAGGGGATTGTTCTTGAGGAATCCTGTATACAGCTTGCGGTAGACGGGGATGAATGCTTTTTTTGCTTCCGTCAGCGCGGCTGTTTTCACTTTGGTGCGGGTGGCTTCGTCTTTCCAGAGGTCGTATTTGGTCTGGAACACCCCGAGGGATGGACCGAATACGTCGTCGAACCAGTCTCCCTGCACCGTATCACTTTTGAATCCCATACGCGAGCGTTGCGGCTCGGTATTGATGTAATTGTACGTTGCTTCTCCTTGGAGATACAGCGCTTCGTTGTTACGTTTAAGCCAATCGGCTTTTTTTTCCATATATCAATTTTTTTTAGATTTTGATGCTTATGCAATCTATTCATTCTCAGTTTATTTCCGCAGACTTACGGCGGGCTTCGGCATGGTCTTTGCCGGTGCCGGCCGTGCTTGTGCGGACGTCAATTGCGTCATTGCTGACGTCAACCGCGGCTGTGTTGACGTCAACCCGGCCATTGCTGACGTCAACCCGGCTATTGTTGACGTCAACCCGGCCATTGCTGACGTCAACCGCGGCTTTGCTGACGTCAACATCGGCCATGTTGACGTCAACATCGGTCGTTGCTGACGTCAACCGCGGCTATGTTGACGTCAACCGCGGCTGTGTTGACGTCAACCACACGATTGTTGACGTCAACATGGCCGTTGCTGACGTCAACATTGGCTGTGCTGACGTCAACATCGTCGCGGTTGACGTCAGCATTTCCATGGTTGACGTCGGCAATCGCGCGGTTGACGTCAGCCGCAGCGCGGTTGACGTCGGCAACAGGCCGGGGGGAGGTCCCCTTTCCGAAGGGATGTTCTCCCTGACCGTGGGGAGTTGTTCTCCCGGCGTAGCGGATCTCATGCGGTGATCAGTCGGCAAAGTCTTCGACATATCCGGGGTTTTGATAGGCCAGTTTTTCGGCAGCGGTCATTTCGAGTCGGTCGAGCTGTGCCCGGGGGATGGGTCGGAGGTAGTGGTGGCTCTCGATGTTTCGGCGGTAGAGGGCGGGCGTATGGTCGCCGGCATTGACGCCTCCTATTTCGTAGGAGCCGGCTTTGGATTGCCAGGTTTGCGTGCGCACGAGGTCGAACCATCGGTATCCTTCGGCGTAGTATTCGCGCGAGCGTTCGTCCAGGATGTAGTCTATGGTGACGACTTCGGGGGTGGCTTCGGTGAGTTCGCGGCTGAAGTCGGCTTCCAGGGCTACGTTGGCGTTGTTGTGGTGGCGCCATTTGCCGGCTCGTGCGCGGAGGATGTTCACGAGTTCGCGGGCGGAGCGGCTTCCGGAGGCTCCCTTCACGGCTGCTTCGGCGGCGACGAGGTAGAGTTCGGAGAATTTGGCGATGTTGAAGGGGCGGGTGCTTCCGGCGTTGGGTTGGCCGAGTCCGCTGCCGTTGTCGGTGCGGTAGGGGCCGAGTTTCCAAAGCCCGGGATAGGTGAGCCGGCTGATTCCGCGGGGGGAGATCACGTAGTCGGCTCGGTCGGGCAGGGTGCCGGCTCCGATGCCGTTGCTTCCGGTTCCCTGGGGATAGGCGATGGGCGTTTCGGGTTCTTCGTCGAGGAAGGTGAGGATGGCGTCTCCCGGTTCGACCGGCATATTGTTGGCGTTATAGAGTGTCGTTGCGGCGACGCCTCCCTTCGGCCAGTTGCCGCGGTAGACGGTGGTGAAGGTGCCGTCGTAGCGTGCGTCGCGGGTTTTGTCGGCAAAGGTGTTTTCTATCACGCCGATGGTGGGGCACATGCGTGTCCAGGGTCGTCCGAGGGCTTGGGCGGCTTCGCGCTGTACGGAGCTGACGGCTCCGGAGCCGTCGGGCGAGGTGGCGCTGCGGATGTTGGTGTAGTTCCAGGTCATCATCCATCCGGCGAAGTTGTCGGGGGCGCTTCCGGATCCGTAGGTGAGGCTTCCTCCGTTGTAGAATTCGCTGGATTCGGTATGGTCGGCGAAGAGGAGGATTTCGAGGTTGCGGTCGTTCGGTGCCAGGTTGACGTCGTAGAAGGTGGGTTGGAGTCCGAAGGGTCCGGGGTGGTCGATTCCTTCGAGGGCTACGTTGTAGGCCTGCTGGAAGTACCAGGCGGCGTCGTGTCCGTCGGGGTCTGCTCTGGGCGTTTCGGGATAGGTGGGGATGTTGTTGGGGTTTTCGAGCCACCAGGCGTAGGTGAGGTAGGCCTTGGCGAGGTGCAGCCTGGCTGCTGTTTTGGTGACGCCTCCCGTCACGCGGGGTGCATCGGGGAGGTCGTTCACGGCGATGAGTAGGTCGGGGAAGATAGCCTTGGTGTAGACCTCCGGCACGGTGTTGCGGGTGGAGACGCGTGCGGTGGCGGTGTTGAACTTCAGTTCTCCTCCTCCCAGGTCGAGGGGTACTCCTCCGAAGGTCTGCACGAGCAGGAAGTAGTCGAAGGCGCGGAAGAACCGGGCTTCGGCGATGAGGGCGGGGTTGAGTCCGACTTCGATGGCGTTTTCGATCACTCCGCTGGCGGTGTTGATGTTGGGGAAGGCAGCGTCCCATACGACGTCGGCGCGGCTGGAGGAGGAGGTCATCTGTCCTCCGCTGGTGAGGTCGGCGTCTTTGAAGTTGCTGTCGGCGCTTTGTGCCCAGGTTACTTCGTCTGTTCCGGTGAGGCATATATTATAGTAGTAGGCCTGTCCGTAGATGTATCGTAGATGGGCGTACATGGAGGTGAGTCCTCCCTGGACTCCTTTTTCGGTTTTGAAGTAGCCGGGTTCGTAGATTCCCCTGGGCTGCTCTTCCAATACGTCGGAGCAGGCGGTGGCGAGCATGAGTGCGAGCAGGGCGAGGCCTGCGAAGATACTGTTATGTTTCATGACGGTATGGGATTAGAAAGTAAGATTGATTCCGAACAGATAGTTTCTCGTTGCCGGCGCGTTGGTGCCGATGGTGAGGATGCGGCGGGTACCGGATACCGCTACGTTTTCGTCGCCGTAGGAGTTGGTTTCGGGGTCCATGCCCGATTCGGTATGGTAGGGCGAGAAGATGACGAAGGGGTTTTGTACGGTGCAGTAGATGCGCAGTCCGTCGCAGTGTATGCTCCGCAGGGACTTGGCGTTGAGGCTGTATCCGAGGGAGATGGTACGGACTTTCAGGTAGGATGCGTCGAAGTATCCGAGGGTACTGCCGTACTTGGGGTTGTCGCCGCTCTGCATGCCTCCGGGCTTGGGGTATTTGGCGTCGGTATGGGCGGGGGTCCAGTAGTCTACCTTCACGTTGCCTCTTCTGCCGGTCATCATGTTGAGGTATCCGTTGGCGGCGTAGAGGGTGCTTACCAGTACGCCTCCGCTCTTGAAGACGCCGACGGCTCCGAGGTCGAATCCGCGGTAGGCGAGGCGGGTGTTGAAGCCTCCCTGGAAGTCGGGTTCTACGTTGATGATCTGTCGGTCGTCGGCTCCGATCTGCCGGACGGGGGTGCCGTCGGCGTTGTAGTCGCCGGTGTATTTTACTTTGATCATCCCGACGTTGCCGCCCGGTTCCAGTATATTAAGGTAGGGATCGCCTTCCTGCCAGAGTCCGATTTTCTCGTAGTCGTAGATGACGTTGATGGGGTGTCCTACGAACCATTGGTTGCCTTCGTCGCGTTCCTGTCCGGAGACGAGGCTGAGGAGCTTGTTGCGGTTGGAATAGAGGTTGATTCCGGCCTCCCAGGTCCATCCGTTCAGGTTGTCGAGGATGAGGCCGTTAAGGGAGATTTCGAATCCTTTGTTTTGTGTTTCTCCGATATTGGCCATATAGCTGTTCACTCCGGAGGTTCGTGGAAGTCCTACGCTGAGGAGTACGTCGTTGGTGTTCTGCACGTAGTATTCCAGGGTGCCGGAGAGTCGGTTGTCCATCAGGGAGAAGTCTATGCCGTAGTTCCAGGTTTGGGAGTATTCCCATCCCAGTTCGGCATTGGGCAGTTGGGAGACGTAGTAGCCGGTGGCGTATACGGAGCCGAAGTTGTAGGGTCGGGTGTCCAGCAGTCCGAGGGTTTTGTAGGGGTCGACGGATTGATTGGAAGTCTGTCCGTATCCGGCTCGGATCTTCAGTCGGTCGAGCCATTCGAGGTCTTGCATGAAGGATTCTTCGCTGATGTTCCATCCTGCCGAAACGGCGGGGTAGGTGTGCCACCGATGTCCGGGCGCCAAGCGGGAGGAAGCGTCGGAGCGCATGGTGAGGGAGAGCATATAGCGTCCGGCGTAGGAGTACATCACGCGTCCCATGTAGGAGATCAGCCCGCTCACCTGGTAGTCTTGGTTCGCGGGATTGACGGTAATCTCTCCGTCTGCCCTTCCGAGGTTGTAGAACTGGAAGTGATCGGCCGGGATGTCTTTGGCCGACACGCGTGAACTGTTGTAGTGCGTCTGTTCGGCGGAGTACATGGCCACGACGTTCACCTGATGCTTTTCGGCGAAGGTACGGTCGTAGGTCAGGAGGTTTTCCACCGCCCAGTTGGTTCGGAGGGAGGCGGAGATGGTGGCCGTGGAGGGTGTGGAAGCGGTGGAGCTGTTGACGCCCTCTCCGGTGTATTCTCCTCCGGCGGAAGTCCGGAAGTTGAGACCGAGGTTGAGGCGGTATTTAAGCCCTTCCACTCCGGGTATTTTCGCCTCTCCGTAGAGGCTGTTGTAGGATCCGAAGGCTTTGCTGACGTTCAGCCAGCGGTCGGCCAGTTCGTTCACGACGTCGCGCGAGTAGACCCATTGTTCGTCGAGGGGCATCCGGATGGTGCGCTTCCAGGAACCGTCGGCATTGTAGGGGCTGGCGATGGGGGAGGAGTTCAGGATACCGTACAGCCCGACGTTCGATCCGGCTCCGACGCTGTACGACGAATTGGTGGTGACGCCGAATCGGAAGACGTCTCGAATCTCCTGGTCGAATGACCCCCTCAGGGAGTAGCGGGTGTAGTCTTGGGTGGGGACGACTCCCTGGTTCCGATAGTATCCGGCTCCGAAGTTGTATCCGCCCTTTCCGGCTCCTCCGGAGAAACCGACGTCGTGGCTGGATACGGCTCCCGTCCGATAGAGGAGGCTTTGCCAGTCGGTGTCGGTGGTATCGCTTTCGTCGTCGGTGTTCGTATACATGCCGGCGGCGGCTCGCAGGGCGACGTATTCCTTTCCGTTCATCATGGGGTAGGGCGCGAAGACGTCCTGCACGCCGTAGTATCCGGAATAGGTCACCTGCGGCCTGACGGCGTCGGAGCCTCGGAAGGTGGTGACGAGGATCACGCCGTTGGCCCCTCTGGAGCCGTAGATGGCGGTGGCGGAAGCGTCTTTCAGGATGTCGATGCTCTTGATGGTGTTGGGATTGATGTCGCCGATATTACCGGCAAAGGGAATCCCGTCGAGCACCAGCAGCGGGTCGTTGCCGGCATTGAGAGAACGTGTTCCGCGGATGCGGATTTGCATCTCGGCTCCCGGGCGGGAAGAAGTCTGCGACATTTCCATCCCGGCTACCCGTCCCTGGAGCGCCTGGGTGATGTTGGTGGCGGGCACTTCCCTGATTCGGGCTTCGCCCACGGAGGTGACGGAGCCGGTGACGGCCTCGCGGCGCTGTGTGCCGTAGCCGATGACGACTACCTCTTCGAGCGTTTCCGAATCTTCGTCGAGGCTGACGTCGATCCGGGTGTTGCCCTCGACGGTAACCGACCGGGTGATGTATCCCACGTAGGAGAAGTCGATCGTAGCGCCTCGGGCAACGCTGATGGAATACTTGCCGTCGACGTCGGAGACGGTTCCGTTGCCGGTACCTTTCTCTGCAATATTGACGCCGATCAGCGTTTCACCGTTTTTGTCGGTAACCGTTCCGCCCACCGTCACGCGTTGAGCCGCTGCGGAGAGGGGGATCAGTAAGAACAGCCAGCAACAAGCCGTTCTGCAAAAGTTAAAACCTTTTTTCATGGTACATGATGTTAATTATAAAAAATCGAGTATGATAGTCAGACAAAGTCCATCCGTTTTCCCTTGTCGGACGGTGCCCAAAGGTAAGCTCAGGTTTGCCTCCGGCCTGTTTCCAAGTGTTGCAGATTCGTTTCTCTGCGTCTCACAGACGTTTCTATTTGTTGCATTCTCGTTTCTTTTTGTCTCACAGGGTCCGAAAATGCCCTTTCGGGTGTCGGAAGCCTCATGAAAAATTCGTTATTTTGCATCAAACAATATACTGTCATGAAAACACATTTCACAAGCCTCATTTTGTGGCTGACGCTCGCCCCCTCCTCCTGGGCATCCTCCCAGGGATGCTTGTACGGCGAATCCGAAGGCGTATCGGCCACCCTGATCAACAGCATCTGCCAAGATGCCCATGGTTTCGTCTGGGTAGGCACGGAATACGGCCTCAACAAGTTCGACGGAATCCGCTTCACGCAGTACCTCCACGACAAGCGCGACAGCTTCTCCCTGCCGGGCAACAACGTGCGCCGCCTAATCCCCAGCGACGAAGGACGCACCCTCTGGGTGGCCTGCAGCAACGGTCTGCAATCTCTCGACACGGATACGGAACTGTTCCGCCGGATTAGATTCTCCGACGGCATGAATCCCCACGTCACCGACGTGGCGGAGATCCGCTCCGGCCCCATCTGGATAGCCACCTCCGGCCGGGGTCTCTACAGCATGGCGCGCGGCGACAGCGTGGCCTATCCGCTTGAAAAAATCAACCGCCTGTTCGAACGCCCCTACTTCAGCAGAATCTGCGAAGACAGCCACCGCAACATCTGGATCGGCATCAACGAATACGGCCTGCTGCGCGTCGACGCCCTGACGCAGGAAGTAGAAGTATTCGGCGAGTTCGGTTCGCCCGGCAGCGCCATCTCCGACATCCTGGAAGACCGCCGGGGACGGCTCTACGTGAGCACCGGCTCCGAAATCTGTTTTTTCGACCGCGACGCCGGCCGCTTCGTCCGCGTTCCGAGCCGCAAAAAGCTCCTGATACGCCAGATGCTGCTCAGTCACGACGGCAGCATCCTGATCGGCACCGACGGACAGGGTCTGCACCGTATCCCCGAAGGGAGCCTGGAGATGGTTCAGGAGGAAAACGAATCGCTCTCCTTCGACTTCCACAAAGCACGTATCCACGCCCTGATGGAAGACCGCGACCACAACCTCTGGCTCGGCTGCTTTCAGAAAGGCGTCCTCATGATGCCCGGCGAATCGCCCCGCTTCGACTTCTGGAACATCTCCGGAAGAGACTACCGGCTGAGTGGCGCCGTGACCTCCATCTGCAGGGATACGGACGGCAACGTATGGTGCAGCATCGACAACGAAGGCATCTTCCGCTTCGACACCCTCGGCAACATCCTGCAACACTACCCCCGGCCGCAGGCCGCCGTCCATATTTTTGAAGACAGCGAACGCCGGCTCTGGGTGAGCACCTACGACCGAGGTCTGGCACAGATGAACCGGCACACCGGACAATGCCGCTTCCTGCCCCTCAGCCTCGACGGATACGTCAAGGTGATTGCGGAAGACCGCCGGCGAAACCTCTACTTCTCCACCTTCGGAACGGGGCTTATCCGATACAGCCTCGACACCAAACGCTGGGAACGCATCGAACTGGAAAAGACGCCGGCGGAGGAAGGATGCGTCACGAACCGCTGGATCACCGCCATCGTATGCGACGCCGAAGGACGGATATGGCTCGGACATTACAGCGGAGTCAGTTGCTACGACCCCGTGGCGGGACGCTTCCTCAAAACCGGCTTCGAAGAGCTGCTGACCGACCGGATATGCCTCTCGCTCATGGAAGACCGCCACGGCAACATCTGGGCCGGAACATACAGCGGCGTCTACTGCCGCCGGGCTGATACCGGCGTCGTCCGGAACTATACCTCAGACGACGGACTCTCCGGCGACGTCGTCTGCGGCATGGTGGAAGACGAAAAAGGCGACATCTGGTGCAGCACCTTCAGCGGCCTCAACCGGATCAGCGTGACCGACGACCGAATGATCAGCTACTACACCGGCAACGGGCTGACCGGCCGGATCTACAGCCGCGGCGTATACTTTCGCGACGGGGAAGGCTACATCTATTTCGGCGGAAATTCGGGCATTACACGCTTCTCCCCAAAGCAGATCACGCATCCGGAATACAACAGGGAAGTGCTCCTCACCAATCTCTGCATCTACAACCGGCCTGTAGACCGCCACACCTTTTCGGGAGGCAAGCCCATACTGCAAGGCAGCCTCCGCAGCACGCCGAAATACTGCTTTTCCTACGAAGACAACACCTTCACCTTCGAATTTTCTACCATGGACTACGTAAACCCCGAAAACATCTACTACGCCTACCGCCTCAAGGAACTGAGCCACATCTGGAACTATACGGATCCGGGCGTCAACCGGGTGACGTACAACCATCTCCCGCACGGAGACTACACCCTGGAGGTGAAGGCCTGCAAATACGACGCCGAATCGCCCGTCACGGCGCTTGCCCTGTACGTCATGCCGCCTTGGTACAAAAGCCGGACGGCCTACACGCTCTACCTGCTTTCGGCGCTCCTGATATGCGGCCTGAGCCTCTTCCAAATCGACCGGGGAAGAAGGGATGCGCTGAACAGAGCCAGGGTGCGCTTCTTTATGGACCTCTCGTACGAAATACGCTCGCCCATGACGCTCGTGAGCAGTCCCCTCGAAAAGCTGATGAGGGAACACCACGACGAGGCTACCCGAATCACCCTGGAACGCATGTACCGCAACGTCCGGCGTATCCTCGACCTGATAGACCAACTGCTCGATATCCGGAACATTGACATCCGGAAAATGAGTATCCGTTGCAACGAAACCGATATGGTGGGTTTTATCAGGGAACTATACGACGTCTTTGAAGACCAGGCCGGCCGCCGGAAGATTGGCTTCGTCTTCGAACACGGCATGGAAAACCTCCCGGTATGGATAGACCGCCGCAGCTTCGACAAAATCCTCATGAATCTGCTCGCAAACGCCTTTACCCGTACGCCCGACGGAGGCACAGTCGCCATCCTGCTCGCCTCCGGCATAGACGATACCACCTGGGGCGCGATGCGCCACTACGCCGAAATCCGAATCGTGAATACCGGCGAGGGAATCGACGAAGACAAAATAAAAAAGATCTTCAAACACTTTTACCAAGCTCCGCCGGAACGAACCTTCGGCTCCATCGGATCGGGACTCGGCCTCAACATCTCCTACGCTCTGGTTGAACTGCACCGGGGCGTCATCCGCGCCACCAACCGGGAGGACGCGCAGGGTGGCTGCTTCTGCATACGCATACCCCTGGGCAACCGGCATCTGAGGGAAGAAAACATATCCTACACCGAACCCGCCGCACGCGAACTGCCGGTCGATTTTTTCTTTATCCGGCATCCCGGACGAAACAGAAAGGCGGTGAGAAGCAAAACAAACTTCCTGATACTGATCATGTCTGCCGACGGGGAACTGAGGGACTTCCTCCTCCAGATACTGGAAGCAACCTACAAGGTAATCACCGCCTGCAACGAAACCGAAGGCTTCCGGCAAACCCTCGCCCGGATGCCCCACCTCATCCTGGTGGACACCGCGGCGCCGGAAGCAGACCGCTATGCCTTCGTGAAGAAACTGAAAAACCATCCGAACGTCAGCCACATCCCAATCGTCGTCCTCTCGTCCAACACCGAAGCCGAAGACCGCATGGCCGGACTGAACAGCGGCGCGGACGCCTACTTCAGCAAACCCTTCGCCGTGGACGAACTCTGCTCCGTGATAGGCAACCGGATAAAGTCCCTCCGCATCCTGAAAGACAAATTCTCCGGAGCGCACGACGGATACTACACGCTGGGATCCGTCGAACTCAAATCGGACGACCATGCCCTGGTGGAACGCGTCAACGGAATCATACACCGGAATCTGTCCAACCCGGGGCTGAGCGTCAGTATGCTGGCCGCAGAGGTAGGACTCAGCCGCGCACAGTTGCACCGCAAGCTGAAGGAACAGACCGGCGTCCCCGCCGGCGACTTCATCCGCAACATCCGGATGAAACAGGCAGGCGATCTGCTGAAAGGAAAGAAGATCAGCATCTCCCAGGTGGCCTGGGCTGTAGGCTTCAGCAACCAAACCCACTTCTCTACCGCTTTCAAAAAGTTCCACGGCATGTCGCCGGTGGACTATATGGCGGAGTCCGAACTGCAGTAACGGGCGCCTCAGCCCGGCCGTCGGCCGCCGAATCCTCTACATTGGCATGTTGGTGTTGCCGGAGCGTTATCTCAAGCTTCCGGGCAGTTTTGGTATTTCCTCGACGGTGATGAATGTTAAAGAGCGTCGCTATTTGGTATAGCGACGCTCTTCTTTCTTAGTATTTCCCGTTGCTCGGCATACGGGAGAGGCGGTAGGGTTTTACCAGCCTGGATTTTGCTGGGATAATAATTTTGGATTGGACGAAGTTTCCGATTCCGGAATGGGGAAGATAAAGCGGCGGTCTTCGTGGTTGAATCCGATGATGGTCAGTATGCTTGCGCTTACGTTCCCGGAGGCCGGTTCGTAGGACTCGGTCTTGATGGCGCCGAAGGCTGCCTTGCTGGGGACGCCCGGTTTGCCGTCGGGCGCCTTTACGGCAAATTTCGGGTCATACGTCAGGCGGTGGATGTCCGGCCAGCGGCGGCCTTCGGCCAAAAATTCGATGCGGCGTTCCTGCAGGATAGCGGTAACTAATGCGTCGGCGTTGGCAAAGGAAGAGACGCTGAATTGTTTGGCCGGGTCGGTCACGGCGCGGTTGCGCACGGCATTGAGCAGGTCTACGGCTTTCGGCGTCACCCCGTTCGCGCGGGCTTCGGCTTCGGCGTAGTTGAGCAATACTTCGGCGTAGCGCAGTACGGGCGCATAGTCTGCCCATACGGAGGAGCGGTACTTGGTAGACCAGTAGGCTTCTTTGCTGCCGTATTTGTTGGCGCGTTCGAGCAACTGTTCGCGTCTGAGGTCGTCGGCCAGCCAGAAGTCGGCGTTGATGATGATGGGGCTTACGCACACCAGGCTGCGTCCGTAGTACATCTGGTAGAGGCATCCGTTGGTGGTGGGATTGTCGGTTTCGCTGTTTTCGATAGAGAAGAGCGATTCGGTATTGCCGCCATTGCTGGTAAAGACTCCGTCGGGGCTTTCCGTCAGCCGGTATCCTCCGACGGGGCTGCTGAAGGGAGCCGAAGCGCTCACTATCTTGGAGGATTCTTCTATCACCTTGTTCCATTCGCCCATGTGCTGGTAGATGCGCGTTTTGGCTGCGATGGCTGCGGCTTTGGTGGCGCGTACGATCTTGAGGTTGCCGTCGCGTGTTTCCGCCAGGTTGGCCTCGGCATAGTCCAGGTCTTCCAGGATCTGCTTGTAGGTTTCTTTGGCGGTGAGGCGTCCGGCGTCCAGGGCTGCCTGCACTTTCTCTACGGTATTGATAGGATCCAGGCTCACCGGCACGCCGAAGTGCGAAGCATCGGGCGTAGCGGCGTAGGGCATGGCAAAGAACACCAGCAGTTCGTGCAAGCCCAGTGCGCGGAGGAAGCGTACTTCGGCTTCGCCGTCGGTTGCCTGCGCGGCGGTCAGTATGCCGCTTTCGGCTGCTGTGCGCAGGCCGTCCACCACTACATTGATCTTATTAATCATCTGGTAGGTACATTCCCAGTGCGCCTGTCCGTTGGGCGAGCTGGAGGTATAGCTTCCTTCGTAGGTTACGGCAAAGAACGACTGTACGTTGGTCATGTCTTCGCCCTTCATATCTCCCTGTTCTACGGATGCGGCGCCGAAGGGATAGCCGCGGCGCTGGTTGTTTCCGGGATAGTATCCGCTCTGGGCTGCGTCGTAGCAGCCGAGGATGGCAAGGTCGCAGCGTTCCGGCGTAGCGAAGGCTACGTCGTAGGTAATGGAATCTTTAGGCTCCAGGTCGATGGCCTGGTCGGTGCAGCTCCATAAGGCTGCGCTCAGGCTGATTGCCGCCAGTAAACTATATCTTTTCATATTCATCTTGTTTTATGTGATTAAAATCCAATGTTCAATCCTACCAGGAAAGTCCGCTGCTGCGGGTTGCTGTTCCAGTCCACGCCGGGTACTACACTGGGGTTGTATGCTTCGGGGTCGAGGCCGGAGTAGCCTGTAAAGGTGAGCAGGTTCTGTCCCTGGATGTAGATGCGCGCTTTTTCGATAAAGATCGAGCGGCAGAGCGAGGCGGGCAGGGTGTAGCCGATGGCGAGGTTTTGCACCTTCAGGAAGGCGCCGTCTTCCACCCAGCGCGAGCTGCCGTTCCCATCCATGTTGATGAAGCTGGCGCGTCCGTACCAGAGTTTGGGCGTCTGTCCGTCGCCGGGTTTTTCGGGGCTTTGCCAGCGTCCGAGGATCTCCTTGCTGTTGTTGAGGAACTGCTGGTTGAGCAGGTCGCGGCGGGTTATGTTGGCCACCTTATTGCCTCCGGAGAAGCGGAGGAAGAGGTTGAGGTCAAAGTTTTTCCACGTCAGCGTATTATCCCATCCTCCGAACCAGGTCGGGATGGTATTGCCCAGGATGGCCTTGTCATCGGCCGTCAGGTTGGCGGATTCGCTCAGGTCGCCGGGGTTGGCGGAATTATACTTGTAGTATTTCGAGTCGCTGATGTTTCCCTGTACGATGCTGTTGTCCTTGAGGTAATACATCGGGTTCCCGTTGGCCGGGTTCGTGCCGGCGTAGCGGTATCCGTAGAGGGCGTTGATGGATTCGCCTTCGCGCAGGATGTAGTGTTCGTAGGGAATATCGTTCACCAGGGTCACTACCTTGCTGTTCTGGGTAGAGAAGTTGAGGGAGGATTTCCATCCCAGCTTTCCTCCCTGGATAATATTGCCGCCTATTTCCAGCTCGATCCCGTCGTTCTTGATGGAGCCGTAGTTTTGGGTGATTTTATTACCGGGCACGCCCATCGACGGCGGGGTGGGCACGTCGAGCACGATGTCGCTGTTGTTCTTGTTCCAGTAGGCAAAGACCAGGTTGAAGCGGTTGTTGAGGAATCCCATATCGAATCCTACGTCCATGATTTTCTGCGTTTCCCATTTCAGGTCTTTGTTCCCGGCCTGGCTGTAGGCGATGGCGGTCTGCGTGCCGTACATCTGTCCGGAGAAGATGTCTTTGTAGAGGAAGTCGGCCGACAGGCGGTCGTTGCCCACCTCGGCCAGACTCCCGCGGATACGCAGGTCGTTGATGATTTCGCCGATGGCGCTTTCTTTCCAGAAGTCCAGGTTCGAGATGCGCAGGGCGGCCGAAGCTCCGTAGAAGGTACCCCAGCGGTTGTCGGGATCCAGCACGGAGATACCGTCGCGGCGCACCGATCCGCCGATGTAGGCAATGCTGTTGTAATTATAGTTTGCGCGGAAGATATACGAGGACAATCCCGAAGTGGTATAGGAGCCGCCGGATTCGTAGGTCGAATAGGTCCTTGAAATCAGCTCGTCCACAAAGAAGGGATCCGAGAACTGTTCCCCGTAGCCCGAAAAGCTTTTGTTCACGTAGTTGTTCCATTCGGCCACGGCCGTAGCGTCCACGTGGTGCACGCCGAAGTCCTTGTTGAAGGTCAGAATATTCTGGAGGTTCCAGCGCTGACGCTGGCGGAAGGTACGGCCGATGTATCCGTTCGATCCGAAGCCGTCGCCCGATTCGGGCCTGTAAACGGTGGCATTGTCAATCAGGGAGACGTCGGCTCCCAGCACAAAGCGGTACGTAAGCCAGTCTACCGGCTTGACGTCGATATTGGCCGTGGGGAGCAGGCGCCAGGAGTTGTTGTATATTTTATTGTTCTTCAGTACCCACATGATGTTGGGGATGTTCACGTCGATAGCCTTCGCGTTGGGGCCTCCGCCGAGGGAGCGCTGGTCGTCGGCGATATTGTATCCCGTCGGGTCGGTATCGTCATACACCGCTACGTTGGGCAGCATCTTGAGCGAGGCATACATGGCGCCGCTCAGCGAGTTGGTGCCGGCGGTGTAGCCGTTGTTCTTTTGCTGCGAGGCGTTGAGGCTGAAGCCTGCCGTTACGTAATCTTTCAGGAACGTATGGCTTGCCCGGCCGTAGAAGGTGTAGCGGTTGTAATTGTTGGCGATGATAACGCCTTTCTGGTCGGTATACCCGGCCGAGAGGTAGTACTGGGTCTTCGGCGTAGCGCCCGAAAGCGAGAGCGAATGGCTGTGCTGGATGCCGGTGCGGAATACGTGGTCGTACCATTTGGTATCCGTCCCGTCGTAGGCGGCCGATTCGGCGTTGCCGGCGTTGCGGTCTTTTTCGTTGGCTATTTCCACAAACTCCTGTCCGTTGAGCAGGTCGTAGAGCTTGGAGGGATTTGAAGCGGCCACCCAAGTGTCGTACGTCAGTTTGGCGGTACCCTGTTTCCCCTGCTTGGTGGTGATCAGCACCACGCCGTTGGCGGCGCGCGAACCGTAGATGGCTGTGGCGGCTCCGTCCTTGAGGATTTCAAACGACTCGATGTCGGCGGGGTTGATGTCGGCCAGGGCGTTGTTGTTTCCCGAACCGGCGATTTGGCCGGAAGTCACCGGGATACCGTTGACCACGTAGAGCGGGTCTTTGGATGAGGATATCGTCCCCACGCCGCGGATAATCACGCGCGGAGGCGTGGATACGTCGGCCGAAGGCGAGATGATCTGCACGCCCGAAGCCCGTCCGGCCATCGACTGGAGGAAACTGGGCGAGGCCTTGTCGGCGATGTCCTGCCCGCGCACTTGCGAGATGGAACTGGTGACGTCCTTTTTGCGTTGCGTACCGTAGCCCACGACTACGATTTCTTCCAGGTTTTGCGTGTCCGACTGCAGAATGATATTCAGCACGGGTTTTACGGCCACTTCCTGGGTAATCATACCCACATACGAAATAGTGAGCGTCTTTACATCGCCGGGTACATTCAGCGTAAAGGCGCCGTCCAGGTCGGTGATGGTACCCGTAGAGGTTCCTTTCACTACGATCGATGCACCAATGATCGGCTCGCCGTCGTCGGCCGAGGTAACAGTACCTGTTACCCTTGCCGTCTGGGCAGACGCCAATCCAATGCCTGCAAACAGGCAAAAGAATAAAGAGACAATCTTCTTCATAGAAACATTTTTAAAATTAATAGATTAAAAAATCGGATTATGATGATTCCTCCGGATAGAGGAAATGCGCTTGTGTTTGTAGATTTCATTTATAGGTTTATATTTACAGATATTAATATTTTTGCAAATGTAGTAATAACTTCTTAACAAAGTATCCTTCCTGTCTTTTAAATCAAAATAAATACGGCCGGAGGAGAAAGCCGGCCGTATGGATTCAGTACACCGCTTTCACCGCCTCGTTTCCGGCAGTTGCGATGTAGACCCCCCGTTCGGGCAGGAGGACGCGTTCTTGGGCGGCTTTGGCTTTGCCATGATAGACAAGTTTTCCCTGCAGGTTGTAGACGCGAAATTGTTCTCCCTCCACAAAGCCGGTGATGAGCAGGCCGCCGGAGAGGGAGGTTGCTTTCAGTCTGCCGGACGGCAAACGGATAGCAGCGAGGGGTTCGGCGGATGTACCCGAATCGGGCAGGCCGTCCAGCAGAGCGTAGGCAGGGCGTGCATTGAGCGACTCGATGATCTGTCCGCTGCCCGCTTCGTGGTCTACCCATTCGAGGGCGGAGGCGGCGCCGGGCAGGCCGGCTTGTTTGGCCAGTACCATCAGCAGGTGCATCTCGTTGCCATAGCCGCCTTCCCATGCGGGGGGAGGGTTGGTCGAGTTGTCTGCGTTGCGGAAGTTGGCGTCGAAGACTTCCTTCCAGGTGCTGAAGAAGCGCATCTCTCCCGCCTCCCGCTTGCCGATGACAGGCCAGTACATGGCGGCGTATTCCCGCGGGAAATCCGGCGAACTGCCGAGCGAAGCCAGCGCCAGGCTGAGGATGCGGTCGCGCATGGCGGAACCCTCTGTTCCGGCGTTCTGCCGGATGGCATGATCCAGCGACCAGGCCAGGTAGGCGTATTGCCAGGGGAAGGCGCCGATAATCAGTTCTTCGGCGCCGGCTACCCGTATCTCGGTTCCGAAGGGGACGAAGCCCAGGGGAGTCGGATTGGCGGCAGCGTAGGCGTCCATCGCCCTGAGGTTGTTGTTCATGATTCCCGTAAAGTAATCCTTATACCGGTGGTCGTCCGGCAGATAATTGGCGGCGTCGGCGATGTTGCGAAACCGCCAGGCCCAGCCGCGCATTTCGTTTTGCCAGATGAGACCCTGCTCGCCATAACGGCCGTTGAATCCGGGATTAGAGGCCAGCACGGCCTGGTTGGCATAATGCAGCATTTCGTCGTTGTAATAGCGGTCTCCGGTGACGAGGTAGGGGACGTAGGCCAGCGACGGCACATGGGCGCCGTCCGGGATGTTGGCGACTCCCCGGAGATCGTTCAGCGGCTTATTGTCTCCCCAGGATCGGGTGTCGAGCCAGTAGTCCGGCTTTTCGTTCACCGTGACGATTTCGGACGGATCGTCCTTGGCGAAGTGCCCGCTCCAGGAGCCGGCCAGGTCGCCGTTTATCAGCATGTATTCGCGCTGCTGATCGGTCTTGTGGATGATGTACTGCGCCGTCCAGTCCGGATAGGGTCCGATGTCTTCCCGTCCGCCGGTGGTAGGCATATACATGGTCATGAGGCCGAAATTCAGGATGTCGAACCGTTCCCCCTGTTCGCGCCGGATCGTGCGGGAGGGGCTGTTCACCGTCGGCAGATAGGCGGGCACGGCGCCGGCGGCTATAAAGGGAGCAAAGTCCGGCGCTACGGTCGCTTCCGCAAAGCCGTTTGCCGCAAACGTCCGCCGCCAGCGCGTGGCGTAGGGATGATACAGCACGCGTTCCCAGGGCGCATTTTCCTGGGCGCCCGAAAAACATACGGGATAGGAGCCGAAGGTATCCTGTCCGTCGGATGCCACAGCGACTTCGCCTGCCAGGGCGCCCGCAGTGATACGGAGGTAATTGCCCGTTTGCAGACCGTTGTTTACGGAAGTGGAGACGCATTTGTCTGCCGTAAGCGGATTCGCCCCCGGAACGGCCGCATCGCGATGGAATACCGTCCGACCGTTCAGCAGGACGTCCACGCCGTATACTACTCCGCCGGCGATGGCTACGTCGCGGATGTTCTCTACCGTCACGTCCACGCGCGACGTACCGTCGCTGTATACCCTGACGTCCCATATATTGGAAAGGAAAGGATGGGCTGCGCCGCCGTTGTGCGGAATGTCCCTGATGCGGTATTCCCGGACGAGCGGGCCGTCGAGCCATAGATCCGCAGGCTGCGCGGCGAATGTAACCGTGGAGGCTAAATGAGGATTGACCCGGACAACGGGAGACTGTACCATAGGCACGGAGGACGGCGCAACGGTGGAGGCGTAGTGCACGCCCTCGATGGTCAGATCCAGGCCGGCGGAAGGTATCACGGGCGAAAACGAACCGGAGGCCGCCGCCGCCTCGCGGATATCATAGGCTCCGGCCTCCGTGATTTTGGCCGTCAGGATGGCGTAGCGGATAGAGCCGTCCGTCCACCGGTTCTTCACATCGGTCTGCGTGGGAAGCGTACCCACGGCCAGGCCGGCGGTGGCTTGTCCTTCCGGCAATACGACGCCGAACGTAGCCCAGCCCGGCGAAGTAAACGTATACCGCGCCAGCGCTTCGCCGGCATAGCCTGTGGCGATTGCCAGGGAAACCGTCAGCGCACATAAAAAACATTTCTTGTTCATGGTGTAAAACATTAAATTAAAATTTCTTCCGGCTCTTGCGGGATACAGTCCGGGGCTTGCTTCGGAAACGCCGTCCGACGGCTTCTGCCAAGCCCCTCCTTCTCTGCATAAGGCAAGGCGACGAAGGTACGATGTTTTTTTAATCAGTGAGGCGGTCGCTGCAATGCGTTTTCGTCTGATTTCAGTTTATATTTGCAGCTTGAATCACTCTATAAATAACAAACAAAATGAAAACATTCCATTCCATTTTTTTATCGGCAGCCGTCTTGCTACTGGCCGGCTGCGATGTGAAGCAGACGGACGGTGACGCGCCTGTGGAACTTTCGATTTCTTCGGAAGTCTATACCGACCAGGCGAACAGTTCCGCTCTGTTCTCGTCCGTCCAATGTGTGCCGCTCGAAACGAATCAGGACGTGCTGATAGGCGATGTGGTAAAAATCGTCCGCAAAGACGGATTTATCTATGTGGCCGACCGGCTTGCCCTCTACCGCTTCGATGAAGAAGGACGGGCGTCCGGAAAAATTCAGCGAAACGGACAGGGGCCGGAAGAATACAAAAACATTTCGGACTTTGAGGTCGGCGGGGATCAAACCGTCTGGATCCTGAGCCGGACAGACCGGACGCTGTATAACTACAGGTGGGACGGCACGCTGGCGAAAATCCTCAAACTGGATTACTGGGCAGCCAAAATCTATTTCGTCGGGCCCGAAAAAGTGGGCGTGTATATCGGCAATGAACTGGATCAGGACAACCGGCATCAGTTTAAAACTCTTGACCTGGCTACCGGCAGCCTGACCGGGAACTACCTGGAAATAGATTCCGCAAAGGCTAAATTTCTGCATATTCATTCCGCCAATCACTTCAGCCGGGCGTTCGGCAACGAAAACGGAGTGTATTTCTTTACGATGTTTGAAGACGTGATCCATCAATGGGCTAACGATAAACTGAGGCCTGCTTTCTGTGTGAATATCAATCAGAGGAATATTCCGCCGTCGTTCTACCGGAATGACTATGCGGATGTATCGGTCTTTTTCCAGGCGCTGTTCAGGGAGAATTATGCCTACGGAACCGGTTTGTTCCTCGACTACGGGAAGGACTTCCTGTATGCCTATTTTTATGGCGGCGAATGTCATTTTGCGCTTATCTCCGGAGAAAGCCGCGAAGCGACGCTCGACTTCAAAACCATCCGGGAAGACGTCGCCCTGTCGGGCTATCCGATCAATCTGACGAAACAGAGCTATTTCATCCAGGACAATAACGAACTGATCCTTCCTCTTATTCCGGCGGATATTATCGACTATGCGGCGAAGGCTTTCGATGAGGCAGACCGGCTCAGGGTGCAGCAGCGTATCCGCTATGCGGACGAAGATCAGAATCCTGTGCTGCTGATTCTAAGTCGATAAAAAATATATTCTTTGTACCTGTTGGTACGGGAGGCTCCGGAATAGAATTACCCCCTGTTCATATACGAACAGAGGGTAATTTTTTTTGTTTATTCCCGGTTCATACAGGGCAAACGCATTTAAATAGAGTTGTGGAATTAGTCAAGGCAGTTCAGGCTAGGGCATACTGCCCCTTGGGGGCTTGCAGGAATCACAGTTCGGACAGCAGGCCGTTCGCCTCCGGCGCGCTATCCTTCGCTCATCGAGGCGGGAAACTGCACGTCGAGGAGGATGGCCAGCAGAAGGCCGTCTTTCAGCACTTCCGCTATGGCCGGGCCGATGCCGTTGAAGGGTTTCGCCAGCGCCGTTGTGTTGTTTGGCGCATCTACCAGCAGGCCGACGGGCGTGGTGCCGTCGGCGTCGAAGAGGAAGTCGGCGACGGGGTAATCTTCCTCCTGCTCCGTGTCGGGGTCAATCAGTTTCAGTATGCCGCCGCGTGCGACGGGATAGAGTACCGCGGCAAAGGCCTGGGTGTCGGTAGCCCGGAGCGTCATCTGCGTGCCGTAGTCCGGTATCACCGTACTGTTGCCCAGCGTTTCCTGGGCGGAGATGGAAAATTCCGGAATTTCCGGTACGGGGGGCTGCTCTTCGTCGGGGGGCGATGGCTTGTGGCTGCCGCCGCCCGATCCGGCTGTATACTTTCCGCTGCGGCGCGAAAAGATCAGTTTGTGTTCGTGCAGATAGTTGTTGATAAAGCGGATGAGGTCGGACAGCAGTTCGCTCACTTCGGCGTCTTTCGAGGCCGATCGCTCGTTGGCGCGGTAGAAGGCGTTGATGTCTTCGGCCAGGAGGACAAACTTTTCGTCGGTATCCGTCCGGGCTTCGCCCATTGTGCCTTCTTCCCTGTCGTCGCCTTCCGCCATGCTGCGTCCGGCATAGAGGTCTATAAAGGCGTCGTTGTGCAGCTTCAGGCTGACAATCGCATTGCCCGCACCGGTAATAAGGGCTATTTTGGCCGCATGATCCGTCTTCTCCGCATCCTGAATAAAGTTGGTGAACAGCGCCGAGGCTTCGTTCATGGGCGCACGGAGCGCCGGATAATTTTCCATCACCCGCAGAATCACCCGGGCAGCCTCTTTCACCCCCGGAGTTTCGTCGAAGGAAGCTGCTTCCACCAGGTACTTCAGCGCCCGGTAGGAATTTTTCCGTTTCTCGTGCGCCGCATTGATCAGGACGGTTTCTTCCCGCCGGGCGGCGCGTTTGTAGATTCTGTCTTCCTTGTCGAACGACTGGAGGAAGGCCGTCCATGACGGCACGAGGCCGGGGGGCTTCATGGTTCCCTTACTTTTGGCATGGCGGACTATGGTGTCAAACAAATCGAAATGCTCGGCATTTCGCAAACGTCTCAGAAACGAGGGTTGAGGATCTATTGCAATCATACGCTGTAATGTTTTTTATGATTAAACGTGATATTTAATGTTTGTTTTCCTGAAAAGCCGTTATTCAGTCCTTTGTCACCGTGACGAAACGTCCCTGCCGGTTGACGGGAAGGTTTTGTCACCATGACAAAGTCTTCCTGCCGCATTTTTGGCGCTTTGTCACCGTGACGAAATGTCCCTGCCGGTTGACGGGAAGGTTTTGTCACCATGACAAAGTCTTCCTGCCGCATTTTTTTAAGTTTTGTTTTGAAAGCAGAACCTCCATTCCAACTCCGGCGGAGGTTTTGCTTCGGAAGCAGAGCCATCACGGTGCATGAACGGGGCGTACTCCGCCTCTGCCCCTCCCTTGCGGAGGCAGCGCGGAGAGCAACCCCTCCATACATACCGTTTATGCATTGTCTAATCATAAGTTTGGCAAAGATATGGATATTCGCACCGCTTTTACATGCGGGAAATATGTTTAACAGCAGGGAAACGAAAAGAGT
>JAISMW010000035.1 GCA_031276545.1 Tannerellaceae bacterium | reverse complement strand
CGCAAGGCCAGGAAAAAAGAGGAGGAGGACGAATCGGAAGGGCCGGTGGAAGGCTGATATATATTAAGCCATAATATATTTAGGGAAAAGGTCGGAGTTTGTTGGATTTCTCCGGCCTTTTTTTGTGGACGGGGGTTAATTTTTTTTTTGCTCCGGCCTTTTTTCGGAAAAGGCCGGATTTTTTTTTTGCCTCCGGCCTTTTTTCGGCTGAGGCTGGTTTTTTTTATCTGGCTCCGGCCTTTTTTCGGCTGAGGGTAGATTTTTTAATCTGGCTTCGGCCTTTTTTCGGCTGATGTTGGTTTTTTTAATCTGGCTTCGGCCTTTTTTCGGCTGTTGCTGGTTTTTTTTATCTGGCTTCGGCCTTTTTTCGGCTGGGATTGGTTTTTTAATCTGTCTCCGGCCTTTTTTCGGCTGCGGATGGTTTTTTTAATCTTCCTCCGGCCTTTTTTCGGTAAAGCCTAAAACTTTTTTGTGAGCCTATATCTTTTTTCGGGAAAGGGAATGTTTTTTCCCGAACTTCCTCCGCAGTCGCGGAAGGGATACTGTAAACGGCTAGTTTGGCTTATCGTTTTATTCTTCCGGGTTATATACTTTGTGTATCAGTCATATCAGTTTTATGAGCATAATGGATGATTACCTGATGATAAGGGATTATCATTCGCCGGAAAAGCTGGTGTATTTTTTCGACAGGCATACGTTTGAATATCTCGGCAATTTTATCCCCAGAGGACAGGGTCCCGGCGAGGTGGCCAATATCGGGCATATTGCCGTGGATGAAGCCGGCAACCGCCTTATCCTGAATATGAACGACAGTATTCAGTTCGGATTTATAGAGTTGAGAGGCGAGAATAGTGAACAGTGAATAGTGAACAGTGAATAGTGAATAGTGAAGAAACCGCCGGTCGATGACCCGCGTTATTTAACCCTCAACTTTCGACGGTAATACTCTGTCTCCTGTGCAGAGAGGACGGAACGGTGCACGCCGGCAATAATAAAATCGGGGAAACGTTATAGACTTATAATCAATAACACATAATCAATAATAGAGCGGGATGAAAAAGATGTTTGTTATACTGACGGTTGTTTTTCTGACGGGTTGCAACAGGCAGCACGTGGAGAAAAGGGTTTATTATGAAGTGACGGATGTACGGCTTACGGATATGGGACGTGTTTCTTCCAAATTTGAATTTGATTCGTCTTTGAATAAAGACAGTCTGTACTGCCGGATCATAACGCGAAGCATTAAAAAGAATGATACGCTTTCTACCGTGCAGGCGTATACGGAGGATGATATTTTGACGGTCTACATCCTCTCGTCTCCATACGATTTTGATTGTAACACGGACAGTTGTATGAGTGTGCATGAGGTAAGGTTTACCGTTATCGGAATCAATAAGGGCGACTATACCGCCCACCTGTCCGTCAATAACGGAGTGGTGCATCCGCAGGATGCGTATCATGTGTCTATTCGATAGGTCGTAAAATCCTGTTGTTATGAGCGGTATTCCCACGTTTAAGAATCTTGTTTTTAAAGATGCTTCTTTTGCTAATCTGATGCAGAAGCGTATCTATAATGTGTTGCTGATTGCTACGAAATATGATGCCTTCATGCTGGAGGACGATGGGCGGGTGGATGAGCAGATATTTAATGAGTATACGTCGCTGAGCTTGCGCTATCCGCCGCGCTTTACGCAGGTCGCTACGGAGGAGGAGGCGCTGGGGGAACTGGGTCACCGGAATTTTGAACTGATTATCTGTATGCCGAATATGGATAACCGGGATATCTTCGCCGCGGCAAAGGAGATAAAGAAGTATTATCCCCATATTCCGATCGTGGTGCTTACGCCGTTCTCGAAGGAGGTGACCAAACGGGTGGCGCAGGAGGATCTGAGCGCCATAGACTATGTGTTTAGCTGGCTGGGGAATGCGGAACTGCTTCTGGCTATTATCAAACTGATAGAGGATAAGATGAATGCGCCCTACGATACGGCCAGCGTGGGGGTGCAGATTATTCTGCTGATTGAGGATTCTATCCGCTTCTACTCGTCGGCTTTGCCTCATCTGTACCGCTTTGTGCTGGAGCAGAGCCAGGCTTTTTCGAAGGAGGCGCTGAACGACCACCAGCGTACGCTGCGTATGCGCGGACGTCCCAAGATTCTGCTGGCGCGGACGTATGAGGAGGCGATGGATATTTTCGGACGGTACAGGGACAATATGCTGGGCATTATATCGGATATGAGCTTTATGCGCGACGGGGTGAAGGATCCTTTTGCGGGCTATCTGTTTGGCCGCCATGTGCGGAAAAGCGGTCTGGTGATACCGCTGGTGCTCGAATCGTCGGAGTCGGGGAATATTATCTATGCCAGGGAACTGGGGGCTTCGTTTATCGACAAGAACTCAAAGAGCTATCCGCAGGATTTGCGCCGGAAAATTATGCTGCGTTTCGGCTTTGGCGACTTTATTATCCTGAATCCGCATACGAAGGAGGAGATCATGCGCATCAGGGATCTGAAGGATTTGCAGACGAAGGTGTTTCAGATACCGGACGATTCGCTGGTGTATCATCTGTCGCGGAATCATTTTTCGCGCTTTTTCTATTCGCGTGCCATGTTTCCGCCGGCCGAGATACTGAAGCGTGTGGACGTGGGCGACTATAAGGATATGGACGAGGCGCGGCAGCTTATCTTCGACCTGATCGTGCATTACCGGCGGATGAAGAATACCGGCGTGGTGGCGGTGTATCAGAAGGAACGCTTTGACGAGTACAGCAATTTTGCCCGCATCGGCAACGGTTCGCTGGGTGGAAAGGGTAGGGGACTGGCTTTTATCGGCGCCATGGTGAAACGGTATCCGGAGCTGGACTGCGGGAATCTGTCCGTCACGATTCCGAAAACGGTGGTGATATGTACGGATATCTTCGACGAGTTTATGGAGTCGAACGATCTGTATTCCGTCGCCCTGGGAGAAGCCGACGACGAATCGATTCTGCGGTATTTCCTCCGCGCCGGCCTACCTTCGACGCTGATAGAAGACCTGATGGCCTTTTTCGACGTGGTGAAGGGTCCGGTGGCTGTCCGTTCGTCCAGCCTGCTGGAGGATTCGCACTATCAGCCTTTCGCCGGGATATATGCCACGTATATGGTACCGAAAAATGAAGACCGCTACGAGATGCTGCGCAGCGTGAGCGATGCGGTGAAGTCGGTCTACGCTTCGGTGTTCTACCGGGACAGCAAGACGTATATGATGGCTACCTCGAACCTGATCGATCAGGAAAAGATGGCCATCGTGCTTCAGGAACTGGCCGGCTCGGCCTACGGTTCGCGTTTCTATCCGAGCCTGTCGGGGGTAGCCCGTTCGCTGAATTTCTATCCTGTCGGCAACGAAAAGGCCGACGACGGCATTGTGAATATCGCCCTCGGACTGGGCAAATATATTGCCGACGGGGGGATTACGCTACGTTTCTCTCCGCGCCATCCGCACAATATTCTTCAGACGGGTACGGTGGAGATGGCGCTGAAGGAAACGCAGACCTGCTTCTATGCCCTCGACCTGAAGAACCTGACGGAACCCTTCGCGGTGGACGACGGTTTCAACCTGCTTCACCTGAAGCTCCGGGATGCCGATGCCGACGGCTCCCTGCGCTACCTGGTATCCACCTACGATCCGCACGACCGTATTATCCGCGACGGTTACTATCCGGAAGGGCGTAAGATTCTTTCTTTTGCCAATATTCTTCAGCACGGCGTATTCCCGCTGCCGGAAACCCTGGACAGGATACTCGGCATCGGGCAGGCCGAGATGGGACGCCCGGTGGAAATGGAATTTGCCATGAACATCGATCCTGCCAACCGGGAAAGGGCAACGCTCTATCTTCTGCAAATCCGCCCCATCGTAGACTATAAGGAGGTGATGGACGAAGACCTGGAAGGGATAGCGGAGAGCGACACGATTCTCTTCTCGCGGAATGTGCTGGGGCACGGCATCGTGAACGACGTGTACGATGTGGTGTATGTGAAGACCGGCGCTTTCAATTCGGCGGACAATCCTCAAATCGCCCGCGAGATAGAGCGGATCAACAGCCGTTTCACCGGGCAGGGTACGGGCTACGTGCTGGTAGGCCCCGGACGCTGGGGCAGCAGCGATCCCTGGCTGGGTATTCCCGTGAAATGGCCGCATATCTGCCATGCGCGTCTTATTGTGGAATCGGGTCTGGAGAATTACCGCGTAGACCCCAGCCAGGGCACCCATTTCTTTCATAATCTTACTTCCCACGGCGTGGGCTACTTTACGGTGAATCCCTTCCGGCAGGACGGGCGGTTCGACGAGGCTTTCCTCGACGCCCAACCGGCAGCGGAGGAGACGGAACATCTCCGCCACGTCCGTTTCGGCGCTCCCGTCCTTATCAAGATGGACGGCAAGAAGAGCCGGGGGGTTGTGCTGAAGCCCTAATGGCCGGTTTCCGCGCCGAACCAGGCGGCGTAGTGGGGCGACTGTTCGAAGATTCCTCCACTTTGCCGGTAATAGTCCTCGTCGAGTTCGTATACGCCGTCTGTCACCTTTGCCCACGGGCAGTGGGCGGTGGGGTTGTAGGTCAGCATTCTGTCCCAGTGTTTGTAGTTCTGATGCCCGTTGCTTTCCAGCAGCCCCAGGCTTCCGCGCAGACCGGGGAAAGCTCCCAGCCTTGCGGCCACGACCTTGTTCCATTCTATCAGTATGGGGTTCACCGTCAGGTCGGCACAGAAGCAGGGTATGCCGTTGCTGTACGCCGTGCGGGCTACCTTCATGGACATGCTCATGGTCTTGGCCACGGGTTTCAGGGCGATGGCGCTGTATCCCATCTGTATCCTCTGCAGGGCATGGGTGTAGGTATGGGCTGTTTCGTCGGAGACGATGCGTACTCCCAGGTCGGAGACATCCCATTCCTTTTCTTCGGCAAAGGGTTCTTCTATCACGGCAATCCGGTCGAAGGCGCCAATCTTTTGCGCATGTTCGAGGAAGCGCATCAGGGTTTCCTTTTCCTCGTACCGTCCGTTGGCATCGAAATAATAAGGCAGTTTGCCCGATTCGGTATACTCCGTGCGGGCGTGTCCGATGGCCTGATGAATCTCGCTCAAGCGTGCCATATCCTTTTGCAGCATCTCTTCCTGCGTGCCGGCCTGTCCGATTTTTATCTTCATGAAGAAATAACCGGCCTCCACGGCCTCCTTTATCTCCTGCACGGGGACATTGTAGGCCATGAGCGGAATAGCCGCCACCCTGGTATGACGTCCGGCCAGAGCGTCTCGGAAGGGTAGGGGAATCATATCGTCGAAGTGTCGGATACCGTTTTCGGCACAGTACAGCAACCAGGCGGCGTTGTCCACGCCCACGAGCGCATTCAGGATAAAAGTTTCCTTCAGATCCGGATTGCCCGTAATCCGTTTGCCGTATTCCCGGAGTTCGTCCAGGATATCTTCCTGCAGTTGCACCGGATTGCAGAACTTCTGTCCGCGGATCATTTGCAGCGCCCGCGCCGTGACGGCATACATCAGCGCATTGCCGGCGCTTTCCGAACGGGCTTCGAATACTGAGGGGTCGCTCCACAGCACGTTTTGCGTACAGAGACCGAATTTCCGGTGTCCGCTGTCGCTACCCAGCAAGGCGGCCGTTTGCCAGATTTCGCGCATGGCTCCACCCTTGAATCCGAAAGGACGAATCAGGTCTTCGCGCTCGAAGTTCGCATCCGTTTCGGTGATATGAATAAGTTTCTCACCCGGTATTCCCGTAAAACCGGATACCGTGCATCCGTGATCTGCGCCCCCCAGCATGATACCCCCTCCGGCCATCAGCAACCCCCCTCCGTGTTTGATGAAAGTTCGTCTGTTCATAAATTGTTGTTTTGAAGTGATTGTGCAAACATGTGTTTATATGTATCCAAATCGCGTGTCAGATTGGAAATGACGGATTTGACCTGTTCGGCTGCTGCCGTACCGGATTGTTCCTCCGGCAATAGGGGATATTCGTAATGAATGGACACGGGGCCACTGGCCCCGCGGCTGTTCAGTATTCCGAAGTATTTCCCAAAATCCACAATACCTTCACCCAGCGGCACCGTCAACGGTTTAAAACCTTTGTTCTGCCGAATCCAGGTAAAGTCCTTTATGCAGGTGGTACGAATGTGACCCAGGGCCATTTCGAGCGCCAGTGGCCACGAACTCATACCTTCGGCCATGGCATGACGTATATCATACTGAATCCCCATATACCGGGGATCGCAATCCTTCACGGCACAGTACGCATCCCACACGGGCGCTCCCAGGCTTGTTCCCGCATGGTTCTGAATGGCTCCATGCACGCCGTATCGGGCATTGAGTTCGCACAGCGCCATCATTTTTTCCTTCCATCTGTTCAAGTTTTCAGGTATGGAAAGCGTTTTGTCGTAAAGGATTGCTCCCAGCCTGTAATATTTTATTCCGCAATCGGCCATCAGGCGAATCAGTCTTTCGGCGTCCGGTTCGAATGGGCTGCTTATTCCGGAGACGGCCATGGGGATGGATAGCTTTCGTCTTTCAAAGATTTTTATCAGTCCGGGCAGTTCCGTCCGAGCCGTTTCGGGATCAATCAGTCCCCCTTTCCGGAGAGAAATATCCGCTCCGTCGAAGCCGGATTCCGACAATATGACCGCGATGTCGTCGTAGCTGTACTTTTCCAGAGGTTTTACAAACATGCACACAGGAGATGGCGGATGCGTTTCGCCGGCCTGAGGGATGTTCGGTTTTCCCCATCCGCTTAAAGGCAGCGCAGCGGGGATTGCTGCGCTGTATTTTAAAAAATGTCGCCTGTCCATAACCTTATATATTTAATTTCCATGGCGAGCGGTAGGTGTAATGCAATAAAGGATTTGCCTCATTGCAGTTGGTGAACTGTTCCGTTTCTGCGTTCCATTCCAAACGCTTCTTCATTTTGAGGGCGATATTGGCCAAATGAGCGAAACTTGTGGAGCGATGCCCTTCTTCCAGCGTACAGAGCGGAGTGTTGCGGGAGCGGATGCACTGAAGAAAATCTCTGACCAGTACCTGTGTGCTGTTTGAATTGCTCCCGTCACCCAAATCGGCAATATCCTTCCAGTAAAACTCTTCCGCCACGCCGGCTGTTTTCCATGTCTGGAATTGCCCGGCTCTGGCCGGTACGATTTTGTATCCCCCTTCGTCTACATTCAGAGTCCCTCCGGATCCTCTCAGTTGCACTTCTCCGAAATCAAACAGATTGCCGCTGCTTGCTTCATAGATGCAGAACGTGCCGATGACACCGGATGCAAATTCGAAAGTTACCTGCATCGTATCGGGGATGGTGCGGTCGTCGTCTATCATATAATTACCGCCCACCGCCGTAACTGCCACAGGCGCTTTTTCTCCCAGCATCCAGCGAATGACATCCATAAAATGTACCCCCCAGTTTCCCATCTGGCTGGAATAATCGCTCCACCATCTGAATGTATACGGTGCGATATTGTACTGGAAAGGACGCTCTTTTTGCGGCCCAATCCATCTGTCCCAGTCCATGCCGGCCGGAGGATTTTCCCCTTTCATCCTGCCAATACCGTCGGGCGCCTGGTTGTTGATGCGAAAAGCGCTGGCCACAGATATTTTTCCCAGTTTGCCGGAGGGCAGTACTTCCTTCACCAGTTTCCGATAGACACCATTGCCCCTTCGGTTAAGTCCTACCGCCGCTACACGTCCTGTTTTCTGCTGTGCACGTACCATCATGCGTCCTTCATGGATTGTCAGAGTGAGCGGCTTTTCCACATATACATCCTTTCCGGCATTCATGGCATCAATAGCCTGAATGGCGTGCCAATGGTCGGGCGTTCCGATACATACTGCGTCGATATCTTTCGATTCCAGCAATTTGCGATAGTCGCCGCACCGGATGATTCCGGACGGCAAGGTTTCGTTCATCCGCGGTACGGAACCTTTGATCTGCTGAAGGATTCGAGGATCCACTTTGGATATATCACGCAGGAGATAGGGTTCGTACACATCACACAAGCCTGCGATCCGGCAATTACTTTCCTTCAGAAAAAGATTCAGAAGCAACGAACCTCTGTTGCCTACACCTATAAATCCCATCTGTATCCTGTCGTTGGCACCCAGTACACTTCCCGGATAAATTTCTCCCATGATGGAAGTTGTAACGAGTGCCGAAGAGGTTGTCGCAACCGTTTTCTTTATAAAGCTGCGGCGTGAAATAGAATTGTTCTCCATATTGAATTATGATTGGTTAGTAAAGCGGATTTTGTATCAGCAGATTGTTCCGGTTCATTTCATCCAGCTTGATCGGCATAAAATAGGACTGGTCTTTCCATTCCCTGTGCTGCACAATTATGGTAGAATAAACGGGCTGTTCCTCTCCTGCATGGTAGCGGATATCAATACCTTCGGCATCCACCATCACCTGCGGGGCTATCATCCATCTGCGGATATCGAAATACCGCTGGTCTTCAAATACCAGTTCGATTCGCCGTTCGTGGCGTATATCCTGCCGCAACTGATTGCCGGCAGAGGTCACAGGAGGCAGTCCTGCTCTTTTCCGGATCAGGTTCAGATACTTTTTGGCCTCTTCGTCTTCGCCGAGTTCCCGGCAAGCCTCTGCATAGCTCAGTATGATTTCCGCATAGCGTATAAACCTCCAGGGACTTTCCTGCACCTGATACTGTGCATCGTAAGCCGGGTCTATGGCTTTTCTGCGATAATATCCCGACCCGGTGCCGTTCCAGTCTTCAATCGGACTGCTCCGGGTATCCAGTCCTCCGGCCCATGTGCCATCGGGCTGTTCGTAAAACCCTGTCTGTATAATCCCGACGGGATCTAACGGCTGTACGTCAATAGGACGTTTT
Organism: Tannerellaceae bacterium; assembly: GCA_031276545.1. The sequence goes on along the minus strand of JAISMW010000035.1, from coordinate 6,280 downwards.
CTCCACTGTGCCCCGTCGTAAAGGATGCTTGCATAAAAACGGGGTTCTCTGTTTGCATACGGATCGGCTTTATGGGCAGGATTGTTCCAGTCAAATCGCTCTCCGTTGCTCATTTCAAAATCATCAATCAACTGCCCTATCGGATTGTTGCTTCCGTGTCCGTGATACCCGTTGGAACTGTTGTGCAATCCGGGATGATATCTTTCCGTACTTTCCATCGAAACCTGTGTGAACGATCTGAAAAATATATCTTCTTCGGTTTCTTTCAGGATGAAAATATCCGAATAATTTTGCGCCGGATGATCCGTTGGAGCAGGGTCTTTTTTATATAAATCATATACATTCAGGTCTATTACCGCTTTCGCCGCATCTTTTGCCGCCTGCCAGTGGGATTCTCTGTTAGCGCCCACATAACCGATTAATTCCGGATGCGCGTATCCTTTGGCCCACGACTGATTATGATACAAATCGCTGGCGGCGTACAGCAGCACTCTTGATTTTAAGGCCAGCGCAGCCCCTTTCGTAGCTCTTCCCAGGTGTTGGGCTTCATGCCTTAGCGGTAATAAAGCGGCAGCCCTGTCGCATTCTTCGGAAATGAAGGTAATACATTCCGCAAATGGATTGCGACTGACCAGGGGATCGTCCGTTAATCCGTAGCTCTTTGTAATGATGGGATGTCCGCCATACATGAAAGCCAGGATATGGTAATAATAGGCTCTAAGAAAATGCACCTCTCCTGTCAGCCGGTCTTTGAACGCCCGGTCTTCGTATGAATGCTGTTCGGCCTGCTCTAAAAACAGGTTGCATGCCCTTACCTGTTTGTAAATGTTGCTCCACCTCATGCCCTGCTGCAAGGGTTGAGAGTCAAAAATGGAATAATTGCTCGGCGTAACCAGCGACTTTGTAACGTCGCTCGCCCCTCTGTCTGAAGTACGCATACCTTCGTCGCAAATCATCATCATGCCTATTTTTCCAAGAAATCCATGAGGAATTTCGTAATAGATATTGTTCACGAAGGTTTCCATGAGAGCCAAATCTCCCCAAACGGCACCTTCTCCATACTGATCCAGAGGTTGTTTGTCCAGAAAATCATCACATGCACTGAATTGAAATAACATCCACAGGGATATTATACTGTATAGTATATTTTTCATAAATCGAATCTTTAAAATGTTAATGTAATACCGCCGTTTACAACTCTCTGCACAGGATACGACTGTCCGTTTGTCTGGTTGGTTTCGGGGTCGAAATCCCGAAGGTACGGGCTGTATGTTAATAAATTGTAGCCGTTCACATAAAATCTAAGATTTTTGATGCCCAGTTTCGCATTGATTTTCCCCGGCAAACTGTACCCTAATTCCAGATTTTTAAGGCGGATATAATCTGTTTTATGCAGGAAAAAGGTATTGTTGTAATTTCTCCAGTACTCCGAAGCGTCGATAAACGATCGGGGACCTTTGGAGTCGGGATTCTCTTCCGTCCAGCGTTCATCGTAAAATTCCTTCAGAAAGTTGCCTACTTCGCCGGACTCTGTTCTTATATACCGCACCGCTCCGGAAGCTCCCTGAAACAGTATGGACAGGTCGAACTGAAGGTAAGTCACATTGAAATTCAGTCCTCCCGTAAATTTGGGAATACCCGTCCTGTCGTTTCTAATCCGGTCGTTGGCATCTATTACTCCATTCCCGTCCACATCGTTAAAGATGATATCCCCCGGACGGGCTCCGGGCCAGTGGGGATAGGCTTCCACTGCTGCCTGGTCTTTGAATATTCCGATGGCTTCATAATACAGATCGCTGTCTACGCTTGAGGGATTGGAAGGAATGGGCTTTCCGGTGGAACGCTGCCATTCCGGCCTTCCCGGCGCTTCGTCCCAATACGTGATTTTATTTGCCGCATATCCTCCGTTGAACGACAGGGTATATTTAAACTGCTCTATTTTGTTTCTGTAACCCAGATTAAATTCAAATCCCTTATTCGTTACTTTTCCTATATTTTCGCGCGGCAGTGTCAGTCCGGTGGAGGTAGGAACGGAGGCATTCCTTTGCCACAGGATATTGCTCCTCTTATTGTAGAATACATCCGCTTCGAACGACAGTCGGTTCTCTAAAAGATACGTTTCGAAACCTATGTTAGACTGATTGGCCACCTCCCAGGTTATATCCTTGTTGGGTATTCTCCGTTCCGAAAGCAGTTTGTTTTCCTGATCCGTACCGAATATATACGTATAGCCGCTGCTGTGGAAGGCGTAGGACGACAGGTATTGCCATTCGTCAATGCGGTCGTTGCCGGTTTGCCCCCACGATCCCCTCAGTTTGAAATTACTGATAAAGGAAAGATGCTCTTTCCAGAAATGTTCTTCCGAAATTCTCCATCCCAATGAAACTCCGGGGAAGAAACCGAATCTTCCTTTCCTGGGAAAAATATACGATCCGTCGTACCTCCAGACAAATTCAAACAGATATTTTTCCGCATAATTGTAGTTGAGCCTGCCGAAATAATTTAGCCGGGCATTTTCGAAACTTGATCCGTTGTTGGTTTTATCCTTATCTCCTCCTGCGAACAGTTCGTCAATAGAGGTTGAAATAAAATATCTTCTGTACGCATTGAAATTATCTCCGCTTCGGGATCTCGACTCGACACCCGTCATGGCTTTTATTCCGTGCAGACCGAAATTCGCAGAATAATCCACTATTCCGTTCAGCAGGACGGTTTGATTGTCTTCCATCCATTCCTGCAAACGCGGATCTTCGAAGCCTTTTTTCCCCTTTATCAATACAGGATTGTTTCCGGCATCATACGTCTTTCCATCCCAGGAGTACAGGTACCAGGGCGTTTCAAAACGTTTGCGAAACCGGAAATCCTTGTCAAAGCTGGCATTGCCGCTTATCCGCAGGCCTTTTATCCAGGGAATTTCAATGTCCAGCCTCAGATTGCTGTTCAATACATATTTTTTGTCTCTGTCGTAGCCTGTGGCATCCGTACTTACCACCACGGGATTGTCTCCATATTCCAAATCAGGTCCGGGCGTACCGTCAGGCCAGAACCCCGGATAGATAGGTTTGCCCCGCATAAGCATTCGAAAAATAGCCCCGGCGTTGCGGGTAGAATAGTTCTTGTCTTCCATGCGTCCGGCCACGTCGAATTTAATTTTCACATGTCCGGATATTTCCCCGTCTATATTGCTGCGAAAATCGTGCTGACTGTATTTCGTCGCGCTGTTTTTATAATACCCGTCCTGAGACTTTGTGCCCAGAGACAGATAATATTTCCATTTCTCGTTCCCTCCGGACAGGGAAGCGTTCAGGTAATTTTGTGCAGACCATGACTTCAGCACCTCGGCAAACCAGTCCGTATCCGGATAGCTCCACGGATCGGAACCGTCCCTGAATTTCCGAATCTGTTCGGGCGTATAGCGCGGATTGTTCCCCCTGTACAGATCGATTTCATTCAGCATGGTGGCATATTCGGCGGCGCTGGCCATTTGAGGGATTCTTGTAGGCTGATTAAACCCCTGATTATAATTCACCACTACCTCCGGCTTGCCCTGTATCCCTCTTTTGGTGGTCACCAGTATAACCCCGTTGGCCGACTGCGAACCGTAAATTGCGGCAGAGGCATCTTTCAGTATGGTAATGCTTTCAATGGAGGCAGGGTCTATCCGTTCGAGCGAACGCTCCGGAATACCGTCCACCACAATAAGCGCCGAATTGTTTCCGAGCGTATTGACGCCCCGGATGTGGATGCTCGCCGCATCATTGCCCGGCTCTCCGGTTCTTTGAGTACTGCTCAGTCCCGGAAGGAGGCCCACCAGAGCATTGCTTGTATTTGTAACAGGCGCTTTGATTACTTCAGCGCCCTTGACGGAAGTCACCGATCCCGTCACTGTAGCTTTCCTGGCCGTTCCGTAGCCGATGGCTACCACTTCCTGGAGGCCGATGGCCGATTCTTCGAGCGAGACGGTGATCCGGGTATCGTTGCCGGCAGGCACCTCGCGGGTGGTCATGCCGATGTAGGAGAACACCAGAACGGCATTTTCGGGCACGCCCGAAAGGCTGTACGCTCCGTTGATGTCCGTGATGGCGCCGGTGGAACTGCCCCGGACTGTTACGTTGGCGCCAATGACCGGCTCACCGTCCGTGTCGGTCACACGACCCGATACGGTTCTGCCCGGTGTCTGCTGAGGCCTTTCGGGGAGGGTCTCCACCGAAAGGATGATGCTCCGGTCTATCACCGAATAGCGCACGCCGGTGTCGCGGAACAGCAGGTTCAATACGCTGAACACATCCTTCCGGCTGCTTTTAATGGACACAATCCGCGCCGTGTTGATCTGTCTGTTGTTGTAGAAGAAATGGAAGTCCGACTGCCTTTCTATTTCGTCCAGGACGTCCTGCACCGTTTGATTCTTCACATCCAGGGTCAGCAGGACAGACTGGCTGTAGCTCTTCTCTGCAAAAATCACTCCCGTACACAGGAAAAGCATTGCGATGGACAGTTTCATACATAATGGTATATTCTTTAAGATAGCAAATATGGATTTTACCACCCTAAAAGGTTGGATGCTAAAATAATTTCTCATAATTTTACAATGTTTTTTTGATGAATAAAAAAATAAAGGACACGTACTGCACTGCGCAGTACTGTTTTTGTTTCACACGCGACGGATACTTGCCGGTATCTGTCCGTGTGTTTTGTTTTGTCAGGGTGGGTGTGGATTCATACGCATCGGTTTAAGGAGGTGAATACATTAATATAAAATCACTTCCCCCCGTTTCGGGACGTCTGTCCCGCCGGGGGAGGGTTCCGTAATGCGGTACCGGATACCGGAAGAGATACGGAAATGTTCAAGTATCTGCACCAATTGCTGGCCGTCGAACGTCCCGGTAAAGGAGTACTGCCTGATGGATTCGTTTCGGATAATAAAGTTCACATTGAAACGGTGGCTCAGTTTCTTCAGCACCGTTTCCAGCGGAGTATTGCGGAAGGCAATCTTCCCCTCCATCCAGGCAATATCTGTCGGGGCGTAAGCCTCCACGCTTCGGATGCTCTGTGTGTGCGTATAATAAAAAACCTTCCGGTCGGGCTGCATGACCAGAGATTCCTGCCGTTTCCCACTGCCCGCATACCGCAGGCTGATAGAACCTTTAATCAGTGTGGCCGCTATAAAACCGTCATCCGGATAGGCCTCGATATTAAATTCGGTACCCAGCACCTCCACCTTCACCTGATGGCCGGCGGACACCACAAACTTCCGTTTCCCGTCTTTAGCCACCCGGAAATAAGCTTCGCCGGCGATTTCCACCTCGCGCGTATCGCCCTGGAACTTTACCGGATAGCGGAGCGTAGAGCCGGAATTAAGCCACACCCTGCTGCCGTCGGGCAGGTCCAGACAGGCCGTAGTTCCCGGATTGGAATGAACACTCATACAGGCAGCCGGTTCCTCCTTCACTCCGCGGTAGACTGCGGCAATCAGCAGGGGGACAAAAAGGATAGCCGCCACCCTTTGCGCCCACCGGACGGTACCGGCCAGCCGTCGCCTGCGGATTTGCTTCTTCACCCTCCTGAGAGCAGCCGGCGCCTGCACTTGCACCTGCCTGACGGTATGCAGCATATCCGTAGCACGGTAAAGATACTGCATATCGCGCGCCAGCGCCCTGAATGCCTCCGATTCGGCCATCCGGCGTTCCACCGCCCTCCTTTCCTCCGGCGTCAAAGCGCCTGCAAAGTAGTTCCACAAGGTTGTTTCATTCATTTCGACAGCTTGTTCCATCTCATTTAATCTTCTATAAAGAAGACTAAGCGGAGAAGAAACCTCCTAAAGCATACCGGATATTTTTTTGCGATCCAAATCCCTCCTTCCCTTTTTTGCTTCTGCCCTTTTGGTGCAAATGCTTCGTCGGATGATTTTGAAGGAGGCCTTTATCGACCGGCCGGAGCGGTGGGACGTTGTATCGCCCAGTCTTTACACTGCCGTAACGGAAGTGCGCGGGCAGGGGAAGATGCTCGACCTTTGCGACCGGATTGGTCTGCTGGTTCAGGATGAAAGTTTTGATATGTGGCGTCGGAGGAAGTTGCGCTTTGACTATGCCCGCTATTTCGACGAATGGTATCGGAGGGATCTTGGCGACCATATCCGGCGAGACCGCAATCATCCTTCTGTTTTTATGTGGAGTATCGGCAATGAAATCCTCGAACAGTGGACGGATGCTTCTGCTGATACGCTCAGCCTGGAGGAGGCTAATTTGATACTGAATGCCGGTCGCCGACTTGACGGCGGCGT
>JAISMW010000062.1 GCA_031276545.1 Tannerellaceae bacterium | reverse complement strand
ACTGTCGTTTGCGCATTCCGCAAAAAGTCCTGCGGAACAGGCGAGAAGGACAGAGAGTTGTAAAGTTATACATACATGTTTCATTTCTTTTAAAAATTAGTTTGTTAAAGATACCCATTTCTGATTGCCACTCCTTTGTATGGCATTAAAAAATTATACAATCAATAAGAAAAAACGTACAGCCCGCTCTCCCTTTCCGGAAGAGCGGGCTGTCGGTCTTTTGCATGTTTTTCCAGCGGGGGTCAGCCTTCTACGGGGCTGTCGTCTTCCGGGTCTTCTTCCTTTTTGCTGCGCAGTCCGTCGCGGCGGTTCAGCAGTGTCTGGTAGCTTTTGAGGGTTTCGTTCCACGATACGACGAAGTCGTACGTGGCGTTTCCCTGCGGTGCGTCGCCCGGCGTGTCACGGCCTTCAACGGGTCCGTCGCCGCCTTCGTCTTCGTCGTCTTCCTCTTCTTCCGGCTCTTCCACGCTGTCCAGTCCGTCGGCTACCAGTTGGGCGTCCAGCACGTTGATGGCGGCCAGATAGATGGCGTCTACTTGCCGGCGCGCTTCTACGAGGTTTCCTTTCGGCTTGGCGATGTTTTCTTTTTCGCGTTCGCTGAGATGCTCAAGAAATTCCTGTTCGGCTGCGGAGAGGGCTGTCACCCATTCGCCCAGCCCCAGCAGCGCGACTTCGGCGGCATACTTTTCCTGCAGATCCTGCAGCAGATTGCGCACGGTGCCTGTTTCTTCGGCATATCCGCCCCGGGTGGTGGATTTCCGGTATATTTTCAGCACGTTAAAGAGCTGGGTGGCTGCTCTGCGTTTGGCTTCGTCGGGTTGTTTCTGCGAACCTTTTACTACGGCGTACAAACCTTGCAGGATGTCGCCGCGCTTTTTGTCGGCCGTTTCCATGTCGGCGGTATACAGGCTTTTGTGCAGTACCTTCAGCAATTTGTCGGCATGTTTGAATAGCGGGGTAAACCGCGTTATCAGAGCGGCCAGACCAATCGAGCCGGCTCCGATCTGCAATACTTTCTGCAAAAAGATGCTCAGGAGTTCAAACCATTCTTCGTTGCGAAGACGTCTCAGGGGGATTCTTAACACTTTCATTGTTTTGTTTTTTTACTGGATTAATGATAGGCTTGCAATTTACGGAAGTATTTTGTACAAACTACATTTTTCCCGGCATATTTTTTTTATTTTTTTATTCACCCCGCCGTTCCGCAGCCTTTTCCCTGACTGAAAGAGGGTTTTCGGCCATTTTGGGGAAGGCGATCCACTTGTGGATCGGCTTTAATATAGATATTATTGAACTGATCCACTTGTGGATCGACTATAATATAGATATTATTGAACTGATCCACTTGTGGATCGGCTTCAATATAGATATTATTGAACTGATCCAGTAGTGGATCGCCTTCAATATAGATATTATTGAACTGATCCACTTGTGGATCGCTTCTAATATAGATATTATTGAACTGATCCACTAGTGGATCGCCTTTAATATAGATATTATTGAACTGATCCACTAGTGGATCGCCTTCAATATAGATATTATTGAACTGATCCACTAGTGGATCGGCTTCAAAAAAAAATATTTTGCCCCGATCCACTAGTGGATCAGCTTCAAAAAAATTGTTTTTATCCCGATCCATTAGTGGATCGGCTTCAAAAAAATTGTTTTTGTCCCGATCCACTAGTGGATCAGCTTCAAAAAAATTGTTTTTATCCCGATCCACTTGTGGATCGCCGTACTAAAAATTCCGCCGGAGCCGGTTTGCCGGAGGTTTTTCCTTACCGCGGCGTCGGATGTCCGGAAATATGGTATACTTTTGTGGCCATCGGGCGGGAGACGGGGTTCTCTTCTGTGTGAAAGGATTATATCATGATCAACTATATTTTTTTAGCAAAATGAAAGCAGTATTTACGGGAATTTTATGTGTGCTTGCAGGAATCCTGCACGGACAGCCGCAGGCGATCGAGTTGGTTCTCGATGCGAAAAAAGCGGGCGCTGCCATACAGCCGGATATGTATGGCGTTTTTTTTGAGGATATCAATTTCGCAGCCGACGGAGGACTGTATGCCGAACTGGTGAAAAACCGCTCGTTCGATTTTACCCATACGCCGCTATCGGGGTGGATGACCTACGGGCCGGTGGAGGTGCGCACGGACGGGCCTTTCGAACGCAATCCGCATTATGTGAGGCTTACGAACAGACGGGAACTGCTGACGGGTACCGGACTGATGAATGAGGGGTTCCGGGGTATCGGTATCAGGGAAAAGGCGTCGTACCGCTTCTCTGTGTACGCCCGCTCGACGGACGGCGCTCCGATGAAAATCCTGGCCGAACTGGTGGACAGCAGGAACAATCCGGCGGGGAGCGCCGAGATCGAAATTGAGGGGACGGCCTGGAAGAAATATACCGTCGTGCTGACCGCTGCCGCGACCGATGCGCACGGACGGCTCCATGTGGGGCTGCTGACCGAAGGCGCCGCCGACCTGGAGCATGTCTCCCTCTTCCCCGTTGATACCTGGAAAGGCCGCGAAAACGGGATGCGCCCCGATATTGCTCAAACGCTGGCCGAGCTGAAGCCGGGCGTGCTGCGCTTTCCGGGAGGTTGCATCGTGGAGGGCAACAACCTGGCTACCCGCTATCAGTGGAAACATACGCTGGGGGCGGTAGAAAACCGTCCGGTCAACGAAAACCGCTGGAACTACGAGTTCCGGCATAAGTTCTTTCCCGACTATTTTCAGTCCTACGGTCTGGGCTTCTTCGAGTTCTTCCTTCTGGCCGAAGACTGGGGAGCCGAGCCGCTTCCGGTGATTAGCTGCGGCTTTTCCTGCCAGTTCCAGACCGGCCGGGAGCAGGTGGTTCCGCTGGATTCGCTACAGCCCTACATAGACGACGCCCTGGACCTGATAGCCTTTGCCAACGCGCCGGCTACCGACCCCTGGGGAAAAATACGCGCCGAAATGGGGCATCCCGAACCTTTCCATCTGAAATACCTGGCCATCGGCAACGAGCAGTGGGGCGAGCTGTACCACATCTATCTGGAGGCGTTTATGAAGCAGATACGCCCACGCTATCCCCATATCAAACTGGTGGGTACCGCCGGCCCCTCGGCTTCGGGCAAGGAGTTCGACCGTTTGTGGCCGCAGATGAAAGCGCTGAAGGCCGACCTGGTGGACGAACATTACTATATGCCTCCCCAGTGGTTTCTGGACAACGCCGGACGCTACGACAGCTACGACCGCAAGGGGCCAAAGGTATTTGCCGGCGAATATGCCGCGCATACCCGTCCGGTGAAGAAGAACAACTTCGAGGCCGCCCTGGCCGAAGCGGCTTTCCTGACCGGGATAGAGCGCAATGCCGACGTGGTTCACCTGGCCACCTACGCTCCGCTGCTGGCGCATGTGGACGCCTGGCAGTGGAATCCCGACCTGATATGGTTCGACAATCTCCGCGTGGCAAAATCGCCCAGCTACTATGTGCAGCAGCTTTACAGCCTCAATAAGGGCACGAACGTGCTGCCGCTTACCCGCCGGGGAAAGGCGGTGGCCGGAGATGAACAACTGTATGCCAGCGCCGTGATCGACACGGAGAAGAAGGAACTTATCCTGAAACTGGCCAATACCTCCGCCGCCGGCCGGGATATCCGCGTCCGCATCGACCTTCCGAAGGGGATGGTATTGCAGCAGGAGGCGGCGGCCACCGTGCTGTCGGGCGGTATGCAGGAGGAGAACACCGTGGACGATCCTGACCGAATCGTCCCGGCGGACTACGGAATAGCGTTGCAGGGAAACTCCCTTTCGCTGGACGTAAAGGGAGAATCGTTCAACGTATACCGGATTGAATACCGATAAAACCGAAACAATATGATTAGACTGTTGAAACGTTTAAACAAAGACCGCTCGCTCCGCTTAGTCAGTCTGGCGGGGCTGTCGGTGGTCTTTGCCGGCCTGCTGCTTTCCTTTATCTATATAAAGAGGGAATGGAGCTACGATCGTTTTCATGCGAATGCCGACCGTCTGGTAAGGTATTCCCGGCAAACAGGCAGCGAACCGTTGGACGCCCGTATATGGGGCATCTCCCGAAACCGTCCGGAGATCGGCAGAGTACCCGGCATAGAAGACGCCGTATTTCTGGTGAAAGCGGAAACCGGCCTGCTGGAATACCGGGGAAAAAGGCAGGTGGTGAACAATTTCTACCAGGCCGGTGGGAATTTCTTCGAGGTCTTCAGTTTCCCCCTGCTGTCGGGCGACAAGGCCAGCGTCCTGGAGGGCGCCGGAAAGGCGGTGGTGAGCCAAAGTTTTGCCCGCCGGCTTTTCGGAGAGGACAATCCCGTCGGGAAGGAGCTTGGCATCTCCGGACGGCGAATCGAAGCGCGCACCGTGTTTGTCAGCGGCGTGTACGAAGACTTCCCCGAAACTTCGCATTTCCACACGGATTTGATACTGAGCCATCCGGAGGAAGAGTACAACGACTTCACCTATACGTATCTGCTGCTGCATCCTTCGGCCGTCCTGTCGGAGGTGAAGCAGTCCATTGCCGCGGAACTGGAAGAAGCAAGCCGGGAAGCCGGGCTAACAATCAGTCCCGTCCTGACGCCGCTGACCGATATCCACCTGCGCAGCCACACGGGGCGTGAAATGGAAGCCAACGGGAATATCCTCTACATCTATCTGGTGGCGGGAGCCAATCTGCTCCTGCTCACGATCGTCTTTTTCAACCTCTGGCTGAACGCCGGACTGATCTTTGCCGGCAACCGGAAGTATTACCGTCTCCTGCGGCTGAACGGGGCGTCGTCGTGGGAAGTGCTGAAGGACGAAAGTCTCCAGGCGCTGGCTACGGGAGCGGTCTCCATCCTGGCGGGCGGCCTGGCCGGCAATATACTTGCGCCGTATCTGCACCTGAGTCAGTCGGCGCTTACCGTAGCGGAGGCGGCCGTTCTGTGCAGCCTGTTTCTGCTGCTGATTGGATTGGTTTCCATACTGCCCGTCCTTACCGGCATGTCGTCCACCCTGTTCCTGAGTATGCAAACGGACTGGAAGCCGGCAGGCTTCTCGCTCTCCAACGTCCGCTTTATGCTGATTGCACAGTACAGCATGGTGATGTTCATCGTCATCATGAGCTTCGGCGTCAGCAGGCAGATACACCGGATCCGTAGCCTGCAGGTCGGAGGCCTGGAAGAGCAGATACTGGTCATGAAGGAACAGCCCGATCCGGTGAAGGAGAAATACGAAGTACTGAAAGCCGAACTCCTCCAATATCCGGAGATAGAATCCGTCACCTCGGCCATGCAACTGCCGGGCTCCTCGATCCGCGACAGGGTAAACGTCCGGCGGGAAGGCGAAACCCCGGAAGACGAACGCCCCGTTTCCGTGCTGGCCGTAGGCGAAGACTTCCTCCCGTTCTTTCGGATACAGCCGGTTGCCGGAAGCGTGTTTGCCCATTCCTCCCGTACCTATCAGGAAGAGCTCCGTCTCGCCATGGAATACTATACCTCCGGGCAGGCCGCTGCCACGGCATCCGCGGTGAGCGAAGAATACGTCATCAACCGCAAGGCTTTGCACGTCCTGGGCTTTTCCTCGCCGGAAGAGGCCGTAGGTCAGCCTCTGTTCCTGAGCGAACGGGAAGGAGTGAGCTACATCAATAGGGGAATTATCGCCGGCGTGACCGACGATTTCAACTATACCACAATGTTTGAAGAACCGGCGCCCCAGATTGTCCTCCAGCGAAAAAACTTCCAGCACTGCATACTGGTGCGCTTCGCCGACGGACAGAAACAGGAAGGGCTGGCCACATTTCTCCGTGTATGGGAGTCGGTCAATCCCGACTATCCGGCGGATTATGCCTTCCTGCAGGATGTATACGCCGCCGTGTATCGCAACGAACTGAACGCGCAGGCGCTGGTGCGCATTTTCGCTCTGTTCAGCCTGACTGTCGCCAACCTGGGGCTTATCATCATCCTGGCCTTTATCATACGCCGCAAGACGAGGGAAATCGGTATCCGCAAAGTGAACGGAGCCACGGCGATGGACATCATCCGTCTGCTGAACGGCCGCTTTTTCATCTGGATAGGGATAGCATTCGCCCTATCCGTTCCGGCAGCGTACCGGGTAATGACGTTATGGTTGCGGAATTTTGCCGACAGGACGGATTTGCCGTGGTGGGTATTTGTTTCGGCCGGTTTGTCGGTATGCCTGCTCTCTGCCCTTTCCGTATCCATTCCAAGCTGGAGGGCTTCCCGCCTGAATCCCGTGCAGGCTATGAAGATGGATTAGCGGAGAGGCGTTCCGTATCACCGCCGGCAGACGGCCGGATTATTTTCCCCCGATGGTAAAGGTATAGTCCCGCTTCCGGCGGAAAAGACGGTAGATGTGCATGCAAAGGCCGGTGCATAAACGGGCTATCTCAAGGAAGGGAAGCCAGGCCGTAAATGTGCGCTGGCACAGGAGCACGGCTAATTTTTTCCACGTAACGGCCTTTACAATGTAAAGAATGAGATACAGCAAAAGTCCTGCGAGTGCAACGGCCGGATTGCCGGCCAGAACACCCGCGAGGACGGATGCGGCTACCGACAGGAGGAAAAGGGCTGAACAGGTCTGCTCCATCCGGTAAAAGGCAAGACGCGTACCCTTGAAATGACGTTGCGTAGCTACGCGGGACACCTTCATTTCCTTCCAGGCGGCAAAGCAATCGAAGGGGGTCATTTCGGTAATGCTGTCGGACGTATATTCTGCGCGGGTGTTTTCGCCGGTGGCAGCTTCGTTGACAAATAAATCATCGTCGCCGGCATGAAGACCCAGGGAATGGCAGTAGCCCTTATGTTCGTAAAAGAGTGATTTCCGGTACGACAGGTTTCGTCCGTTGCCGCTGTAAGGACGGTTGACCAGCGCGGCCGAAAGACACTGCACGCCGGCAAGCAGATTGTCGTACGAAACGAGCTTATGAAAAAAACCCTTATGCGTTCGATACGCGCAGAATCCCAGTACGATGGCCGTCTGTGCGGTATAATTGCGTACCATCGACGCGATCCAGCGGTCTGTGAGTGGACGGCAACCGGCCTCGGTGAAAAGCAGGATGTCGTTTTTAGCGGCCTTAATCCCTATCGTCAGCGACAGCTTGCGGCGGCTCAGGTATTTGGATTCCTGCGGGATGAAGGTATGGTAGAGATGGGGATAGTCATTTTCGAACAGTTTCAGTACGTCGTCGCTCTCATCGGTAGAACCGTCGTTGATGACGATCACTTCGTATTGCGGATACGCCTGATTGAGCAGCAGAGGCAGATTTTCTTTCAGATTGAGCGATTCATTATTGGCATACACGATTACAGAAACCGGCGGCTGTTCCTCCAATTTCTCCCGGCTGTTTTGCTGCGACATTCTGCGAAAGGGACGCAAATAGGTAATCCGGTAATAGAGCAACTGTATGATGAACAACACGGCAGACACGCCTGTCAGCAGCCATTCGAGCGTAGAGAATACAGCAAAACTGTCCATCCGGCTTACTTATATCGTGTCTGAGAAGAAGGATGCGGGAAGTTTCCGGCAATTATACTGCGAGGCCATGATTTCACCATAGGCTCCGGCAGAACGTAGCGCCAGCAAATCGCCTCGCCGGGCTTTATTCAGTTCGACGTCCCGGCCGAATACGTCGGACGATTCGCAGATGGGGCCTACCACGTCGTACAGCTCGACGGCTTCATCGCTTGTGATGTTCTCCATCCGGTGATAGGCGTCGTACATGGCGGGGCGAATCAGTTCCGTAAATCCGGCATCCAGGATGACAAAGCGTCTGGTTTCGCCTTCCTTTACATACAGCACTCCGGAGATAAGGGTTCCGCACTGCGCCACGATGGAGCGTCCCGGCTCGAAGTGTATCTGCTGGCCGTCGCGGGGTTTCAGCAGCCGGTGAATGACGGCAAAATAGTTCTCGAAGGCAGCAATCGGCAGGTGATTCGGATGATAGTAGTCGATACCCAGCCCTCCGCCGAAGTTGATATTTTCCAGGCGAATACCCCGGGCTTCCAGGTCGTCCTGTATTTCATTGGCCCGAATGGCCAGGCTCTGGAACGACGAGAGGTCGGTGATTTGCGAGCCGATATGGAAATGGATCCCCGTCAGTTTTACATGGCTCATCTGCATCAGTTCGTCCAGTACTCCGTTCAACTGTCCCAGATTGATGCCGAATTTGTTTTCCTTCATGCCGGTGGTAATCTTGGCATGGGTATGGGCGTCTATTTCCGGGTTGATGCGAAGGGCTACGGAGGCCGTTTGGCCTTTGGAGGCGGCGATTTCCTGAATGACTCTCAGCTCGGCAACCGACTCTACGTTGAAGCAGAAAATGCGGCTGTCCAGTCCCAGTTCGATCTCCCAGTCCGCTTTGCCTACTCCGGCAAAGACAATTGTTTCGGCGGGGAAACCGGCGTTCAGGGCTGCCTGTATTTCTCCTCCGCTCACGCAATCGGCGCCCAGGCCGCTTTGGGCAATCACGGAAAGGATGCGCGGGTTGGCATTGGCTTTCACGGCGTAGTGTATCCGGTAATTGTATTTTCCGGCTTCCGCCTTCACTACATCCAGTGTTTCTTTCAGCAGTTCGATATTGTAATAGTAGAACGGCGTGGGGAGCGCCTTCAGTTTGTCAATGGGGAATGTTCCTTTGAGCATATTTTTTTTTCGATATCATTGATTAAACAAATAGTTGCTTAGCGCCTGCAGGGCTCGCTGCTTGTCTACCGATTTTACCAGCAGGGAGACGTTGTAGTTGCTTCCTCCATAGGAGATCATACGGATGGGAATATCCTTCAGGGCATTCACGATGCTTGCCCCGAAGCCCAGGTTTTCCCATTCCATGTCGCCCACCACGCAGATAATCACCATATCGCTGTCGACGCTTACGGTTCCGAACTTTTTCAGGTCGTCTACGATCTCGTCCAGTCGTTTGCGGCTGTCTATCGTGCAGGAGACGCCTACTTCCGAGGTGGTCACCATGTCTATCGGCGTCTGGCAGTTTTCAAATATCTCGAACACCTTGCGCAGGAAGCCTGTGGCCAGCAGCATACGGCCGCTCTTTATCTTGATGGCGGTGATATTGTCTTTGGCTGCAACCGCCTTGATGCGTCCTTTTTCCGTTACGTTCGAGATGAGGGTTCCCAGGGCTTCGGGCTGCAGCGTATTGAGCAGACGGACGGGGATATTGTTCAGCTTGGCAGGCAGGATGCAGGTAGGGTGCAGTATCTTGGCTCCGAAGTAGGCCAGTTCGGCGGCTTCTTCAAAGTGGAGATGGCGCACGGGGGAGGTATTCTGTACGAAGCGGGGATCGTTGTTGTGCATCCCGTCGATATCGGTCCATATCTGGACTTCTTCGGCATGGATGGCGGCGCCTATCAGGGATGCGGTATAGTCGCTCCCGCCCCGCTGCAGGTTGTCTATCTCTCCGTAGGCATTCCGGCAGATGTACCCCTGGGTAAGGTAAAGGTCGGCCTCCGGATTGTCGCTGATCAGTTTGTGCAGCTTTTCTTTGATGTACACCGGGTCGGGTTCTGCATTTTTGTTGGTTCGCATATAGTCCAGGGCGGGAAGAATAACGGAATTGACGCCCATCTCGCCGAGGAGAAGGTTCATCATCCCGGTAGACAGCAATTCTCCCTGCGCCAGCACCACCCGTTCTTCAAACAGGGTGAAGAGGTCTTTGGTAAACGTGCGTATGTAGTCGAAATGGTATGATATCAGTTCTTTGGCCCTCTGTTTGTATTCGGAGGTGCGGTAGAGCTGTTCCGCATGTTCATAATATTTTATAGCCAGCTTGTTGATAATCTCGCTGGCTCCGTCGGAGTTTTTCCGGTACAGATATTCCGATATTTCGACTAAAGAGTTGGTCGTCCCCGACATGGCGGATAATACCACGATACTGCGCGCTCCCTTTATCAGGTTTGCCACATCCTTCATGCGCTGTGCCGAACCTACCGAAGTGCCGCCAAATTTTAAAACTTTCATTTCCGTACGCTTTTTAAATTAGTTGTTATTTTGTTTCAAATGCAGGCAAAGTTACATAATTTTTTATTCGGCCACATCACTCAGATCGCCATTCTCGCACTTTACGATGCGGGCAGGAAAGTCGCGCACCATATTGTAATTGTGCGTTGTCATGATAACGGCCGTGCCCCGGCTGCTGATGTCGTGCAGCAACTGCACAATCTGGGCGCCGGTTTCCGGATCCAGGTTTCCGGTCGGTTCATCGGCCAGTATGAGCAGGGGATCGTTCAGCAGGGCGCGGGCTATCACGATGCGCTGCTGCTCGCCGCCCGACAGTTCATGCGGTCTCTTGTAGCCTTTGTTCGGCATCCCTACCCGATTGAGTACATCGTTGATGCGCAGGTTTATTTCATCTTTCTTCGTCCAGCCGGTTGCCTGAAGTACAAATTCCAGGTTGCTGTTTACGGTGCGGTCTGTCAACAACTGGAAATCCTGAAAGACGATACCCAGTTTCCTCCGCAGGAAAGGAATCTCTTTGCGTTTAATCTTTCGCAGATTATATTCCATCAACTGTGCCCGCCCCTGCGTGACGGGTATTTCGCAGTAGAGCGCCTTCAGCAGACTGCTCTTGCCGGATCCGACTTTTCCAATCACGTACACAAACTCTCCGTCGCCCAGCGTGAAGGATGCCTCACGCAGGATGACATTCCCGTTTCGCTGTATTTCGATACGCTCCAGTTTCAACAGCCCCGATTCTTTTCCCATCCCGTTTATTCTTTATGCCTTTTCATTAATTCGCGGCAAAGGTCTTCCAGCCGGAGTCCCTTGCTGATTAGCAGTACCATCAGGTGGTACACCAGGTCGGCGGCTTCGTATACGAAGCGTTCTTCGGTGCCGTTCGTTGCTTCTATCACGGTTTCCACGGCCTCCTCCCCTACTTTCTGCGCCATGCGGTTCACGCCTTTTAGAAACAGGGTGGTGGTGTAGGAACCGTCCGGCATTTCCTGCCGGCGCTGCTCGATGATGCTTTGCAGTTGTTTCAGAAACAGGAGGTCGTCCGGCGTGTTCTGTTCGCCGAAGCAGGTATCGCTTCCCGTATGACAGACCGGACCTGCCGGACGGACTTTCAGCAGCAGCGTATCCATGTCGCAATCCTGCAATATCCGGGTTACCTGCAGCGTGTTTCCGCTCGTCTCTCCTTTCGTCCACAAACAGTTTCTTGTACGGCTAAAGAATGTTACCTTTCCCGTCTCTCTTGTTCGGGCCAGAGCTTCTTCGTTCATAAAACCCAGCATTAGTACTTTGCCGGTTTTATCGTCCTGAATGATGGCGGGCGCCAGGCCTCCCATTTTTTCAAAATCAATCTTCACGTTCGTCTTATTTATATTGTTCATTATTCCGTTTCCCGTCTCACCTGAATTCCTTCGCCGGACAGGTAGGCCTTCAGGTCGGCTATGCCGATTTCGCCGAAGTGGAACACGCTGGCGGCCAGCGCTGCATCGGCATGTCCGCGCAGGAAGGCGTCTCGGAAGTGTTCTTTCCGGCCGGCTCCGCCCGATGCTATCACCGGGATGTGCAACATTCCGGCCAGCGTAGCCAGGGCATCGTCGGCATATCCGTTTTTCACGCCGTCGTGCGTCATGCTGGTGAAAAGGATTTCGCCCGCTCCGCGTTCTTCGGCTTCCACCGCCCAGCGGAACAGGTCTCTGTCCGACGGTATGCGGCCTCCGTTCAGGTAGCAGAGCCAGTGAGCGTTTTCGTAACGGGCGTCGATGGCTACCACACAGACCTGACTTCCGTAGTGCTTCGCGATGTCTTCTATCAGTCGGGGACTGCGCAGGGCGGCCGAGTTGACGGATACTTTGTCGGCGCCGGCAGAAAGCAGTCTGTCTACATCGCGCAGTTCATGGATTCCTCCCCCCACGGTGAAGGGGATGTTCAGCCGGGCGGCCACTTTCCTGACCAGCTCGGTGAAGGTCTTCCGCCCTTCGTGCGAGGCGGTGATGTCCAGATAGACCAGTTCGTCGGCTCCTTCGCGGCTGTAGCGGGCGCCCAGTTCGACGGCGTCGCCGGCGTCGCGGAAATTCACAAAGTTGACGCCCTTCACCGTCATGCCGTCTTTCACGTCCAGACAGGGGATTATTCTTTTGGCAAGCATATTGTTTCATTTGTTTTCTGGGGGAAGCGGAGCAGATCTTCCGGGCGGAGGCGTCCTTCGTAGAATGCTTTTCCGAAGATAACCGCCGGTATGCCCGCTTCTTCCAACTGTTCGATGTCTCCGGCGGACGATACTCCTCCGCTGGCTATGAGATAGACCGAAGGTATCTCCCGGCGTATCTCGCCGTACATTGCTATGGAGGGACCCTGCAGCGTGCCGTCGCGACGGATGTCTGTACTGATCACCTGTGTAATTCCTTTTTCGTGATATGCGCGGATGAAAGGTATCAGGTCTTCGCCGGTGGTCTCTTCCCATCCGCTCACGGCGATTTTGCCGTCTTTCGCATCGGCTCCCAGGATAATCCGGTCGCTGCCGAAGGTGGCAATCCACGAAGCGAAGGCCTCCGGATCTTTCACGGCGATGCTTCCTCCGGTGGCCATCCGCGCCCCACATTCGAAGGCAATCGCCAGGTCTTTTTCCTGCTTCAGGCCTCCGCCGTAGTCGATTACCAGAGCGGTTCGGGTGGCCAGGCGTTCCAGCGTGCGGTAATGGACGATATGTCCGGCACGCGCTCCGTCGAGGTCTACTACGTGGAGGCGGCGCATCCCGCAGTCTTCAAAGCGCCGGGCTATCTCCAGCGGATCTTCGCCGTATATTTTCCTTGTGCCGTAGTCGCCCTGCGTCAGACGCACGCATTTGCCGTCTATCAGGTCTATGGCGGGAATCAGTTCTATCATATAGGGGGATTACAGGTTTAAGAAGTTCTTTAATATCGCTTCGCCTGCCGCACCGCTTTTCTCGGGGTGAAACTGCGTGGCGTAGAAGTTATCCTTATGCAGGGCGGCGCTGAAGGGATGGATGTAATCCGTTACGGCAGCGGTACAGTCGTGCAGCGGTACGTAATAGCTATGTACAAAATAGACAAATCCGCCTTCCTGCCTGCTGTCGAAAAGCCCCTCCTTTACATCATGCAGGGTGTTCCAGCCCATGTGAGGTACTTTCTCTTCCTGCCGGCTGGGGAGGAAGCGTTTCACTTCCACATCGAAGATATTCAGACAGTCCTCATTGCCTTCTTCGGAGAACCGGCACATCAACTGCATTCCCAGGCAGATGCCCAGTACCGGCTGGCGAAGCGATCGGATGAGGCCGTCCAGAGCGTGTTCCCTCAGATGCGTCATGGTGGTATGCGCTTCGCCCACGCCGGGAAAAATCACCTTATCCGCTTTTTGCAGCAGTCCGGCATCCGCCGTCACCACCGGTTCGACTCCCAGGCGCTTCAGCGCATAGACTACCGAATAGATATTTCCTGCATTATATTTTACAACAGCTACATTCATTTATTTCCATTTAGAAGGCAAAGGTAGAAAATAATCCGGAACAACCCCTCTGTAAAACAGAATTTTAAATCGAACCGTACACAAACGAAACTCCCGCGCGAGAACAAATCGGGCGGGAGTCGGAGACTCGTAATGAATCAAGAATTTAAATTGAAAAACCAATTTAGTCAAAATCCGTTCCGAATCAAAAACTGCAATCTAATTGCACACTAATATCCATACTGTAAAAAATCAACTAATAAGTTTACGACAGGTTTCATGTTCCTTACGCATCCTTCTTTTCGCTACGTGTCTGCCGTCCTTTCAGGAGGGTTTTGTAGTGCGAGAGGCGCGCGTTCCACTGCCGGACAAACTGCAGCAGTTTTTCGCTCGGGTCGGCAGGCGCCGTATCGCGTCCTTCCACGGGGCCGTCGTCTTCGTCCTCGTCTTCGTCGTCTTCTTCACCGGCTGCATTATGTCCACCGGCGAGCAAAAGGGCGTCTACTACATTCACCATATTTACGTAATAATGATCCAGTTCCAGACGTACCTGCCTCAGACGTCCTGCTTCGGGGCGTTCGGCCTCTTCATCGGTGCGTTCGGCGTGCGCCTGTTTGTAGGCCTGGTTCGCCTCGTTCAGTTCTTCCACCCAGGGGCCTATCGCCAGCAACTGCACTTCGGCCGAGAGGTCTATCCCTCCGTCGACGCCTTTGAGGTCTTGCAGGAGGTTTTCGATAGCCGCCGTTTTGCCCACTAAGGAACCTTTCTGAATGGCGTCGGCGTACTTGCGTATGACGGCGTATACTTTTTCGGCGGCGCTCTGTTTGGCGGGATTCTGAAGATTGAGGTACGGCTTCACCGCGTCGCGCAACGACCTGAAGGCCAAATCCCGGTGACGGTTCGCCGAGGTCGTGTCCGATACAAGAAAACTTTTGCGCAATATTTCGAGCAACTGATCCGCCTCCTTATACAGTACCTTGTAGGAAGGAAGCAGACTTTCAATCACCGGCAGATCCGCCACCGCCACCGTAGCCAGTTCAAAGTACTCGGAATGAAGTCCGAACCACTCCTCATTGCGCAAAGCATGATATTTTAATCTGATAATGTTCATCTTGAATTGTTTTTAGTTTATAATGAGTGAATAATCCCGCACAGAT
Source organism: Tannerellaceae bacterium (assembly GCA_031276545.1). The sequence continues at coordinate 4,630 of JAISMW010000062.1, read as the reverse complement.
TGCCGCAAATGTATCCACTTATTCCGAATATACAAACATCCCGGTGGAAAAACATTTATTTTTTTCAAACCCCTTGCCACCCTGGTTGCAAGGGAAAAAAAATTTTCCGTGATGCTTGCTGCCGGACAGCGAGAGGAAAATTTTTTTCCGTGAGGCTTGCCACCCAGGTGGCAAGGGGCAAATTTTTTTCCGTGAGGCTTGCCACCCAGGTGGCAAGGGGCAATTTTTTTTCCGCGAGGCTTGCCACCCAGGTGGCAAGGGGTAAATTTTTTTCCGCGAGGCTTGCCACCCAGGTGGCAAGGGGTAAATTTTTTTCCGTGAGGCTTGCCACCTGGGTGGCAAGAGGCAAATATTTTTCCGCGGGGCTTGCCACCCAGGTGGCAAGGGGTAAATATTTTTCCGCGAGACTTGCCACCCAGGTGGCAAGGGGTAAATTTTTTTCTGTGAGGCTTGCCACCCAGGTGGCAAGGGATAAATTTTTTTCCGTGAGGCTTGCCACCTGGATGGCAAGAGGTAAATTTTTTTCCGCGAGGCTTGCCACCCAGGTGGCAAGGGGCAAATTTTTTTCCGCAAGGCTTGCCACCCAGGTGGCAAGGGGCAAATATTTTTCCGCGAGGCTTGCCACCCAGGTGGCAAGGGGCAAATATTTTTCCGCGAGGCTTGCCACCTGGGTGGCAAGGGGAAAATTTTTTTCCGCGAGGCTTGCCACCTGGGTGGCAAGGGGCAAATTTTTTTCCGCGAGGCTTGCCACCTGGGTGGCAAGGGGAAAATTTTTTTCTGTGAGGCTTGCCACCTAGGTGGCAAGGAGCAAATTTTTTTCCGCGAGACTTGCCACCCAGGTGGCAAGGGGTAAATATTTTTCCACGAGGCTTGCCACCCAGGTGGCAAGGGGCAAATTTTTTTCCGTGAGGCTTGCCACCTGGGTGGCAAGGAACAAATATTTTTTCGCGAGGCTTGCTGCCCGAAAGCGAAGGGAAAAATTTTTTCCATGAGGCTTGCTGCCGGGAAGCGAGGGGAAAAATTTTTTCCGAGAGGCTTGCTGCCCGGAAGCGAGGAGAAAAAATTTTTTCCGTAAGGCTTGCTGCCGGGAAGCGAGGGGAAAATATTTTTCCGTGAGGCTTGCTGCCCGGAAGCGAGGGGTAAATATTTTTCTGTGATGCTTGCTGCCGGGAAGCGAGTGTGAAATTTTTTTCTGTGACGATTGCTGCCGGGAAGCGAGAGGAAAAATATTTTCCGTGAGGCTTGCTGCCCGGAAGCGAGGGGTAAATTTTTTTCCGTGAGGCTTGCTGTCAGGAAGCGAGAGGAAATTTTTTTTCCGTGAGGCTTGCTGCCGGGAAGCGAGGGGTAAATATTTTTCCGTGAGGCTTGCTGCCTGGAAGCGAGAGGAAAATATTTTTCCATGAGGCTTGCTGCCGGGAAGCGAGGGGAAAAATTTTTTCCGTGAGGCTTGCTGCCCAGGTTGCAAGGGGTAATTTTTTTTCCGTGAGGCTTGCCACCCAGGTGGCAAGGGGCAAATTTTTTTCCGCGAGGCTTGCTGCTAGGAAGCGAGAGGAAAAATTTTTTCCGTGAGGCTTGCTGCCCGGGAAGCGAGGAGAAAAATTTTTTCCGTGAGGCTTGCTGCCGGGAAGCGAAGGGGAAATTTTTTTTCCGGGAGGCTTGCTGTCGGGAAGCGAGAGGAAAATTTTTTTCCGTGAGGCTTGCTGCCCGGAAGCGAGGAGAAAAATTTTTTCCGTGAGGCTTGCTGCCGGGAAGCGAGAGGAAAAATTTTTTCCGTGAGGCTTGCTGCCGGGAAGCGAGGGGAAAAATTTTTTCCGTGAGGCTTGCTGCCCGGAAGCGAGGGGAAAAATTTTTTCCGTGAGGTTTGCTGCCGGGAAGCGATGGGAATTTTTTTTCTGTGATGCTTGCTGCCCGGAAGCGAAGGGAAAATATCAAAAACAGAACTGATAAATTGCTTAATTCGATGGAGGTTGCAAACCAATTTTGTGCTCGTCGATCTTATGGTAGTTTTCTTGAAAGTTTGGGAGGGAAAGCAATACATTCCGAACAAATAATAGCTAAGGGATTTGGATACAGAAATGAGCTGGACAACTTTAATCTGATGATTGATACACTGAAATTAGATAAACCCAAGCTGTATGATTTTCTTAGTGACAAAATAGCAAATACAAAATACGAAGATATTTTTGATGAATTAACAAGATATGTAAGTAATGAAACGGGGATAGGGAAGCGAAAGGTAAACGAATTTATCGAAAATCTGGGCGATTACGACTATCAGTTTAAGAAAAGGCTGTCAAAAGCCCCCAAGCATATTTAGCCGACTTTGCCTATACTCTGGATCTGTTATTTGATGGGCATACTTGTAAGCGCTTTCCATATCTTTTCTATATTCAAAAAGTTTCGACAAATCTCTTTTTATCATATCGCGAGCAGCATCTTCTTTAAAGCCGGGAATCTCTTCAAACATATCCTTGAGATACCCCTCTCTTGTTCGACAAGCAAATGAATCAAGCAAAAGCTCACTATCCGGCTCCTCTTCAATGGCTTCTTGACTGGCAAAGAACTCGTCGAGTTCTTCCTCTGTCGGATTATAATCGAATATAGTTTCTATTTTTTCCATGACTAATTGTATTTAATTCTTTAACTATTCCGCAAAACACTGCATCCGACAAACAAGGCCGCCGAGGTTGCCAGCGCCGTTATGACTAACACCGTTATCGCAATGATCTTGTACCAATCAATGGGGTTTCTCAACAACGGATTTTCAGCATAATAAGCAATGCCGATATAAGATGCTTTTACATCCATGATTTCATTATAATTTATTTGAGCTTCTACAAGCCCTTTTTGGCACAACGAAACAACACAGAGAAAAAAACAACTGTCCGTTATTCCGGTGGGGCGCTCATTACCTTTCAGTATGATGCTCCTAAATACCGTTCTTTCGTCCTTTGTTAGCGCTATTTTTTTCATGATGCGAAGGTAATAATTTCTTCCGCTTTTGCTATCACGTGGCTGGGCGGGAAAGGCGGATACGATTGAAAGAATAGGCAATTCGTTCAGCAGGGAAGATATTTTATTAGCGGTTAATAATGATATTGCCGAAATAAGAGCGGTAACGCCGACATTCACATTCTCAATGAAGCGACCCCAAAAAGGCTGGGGGGTTGATGTCGCAACTCTGAAAAAAGAATTTGACCGTGCTGCTACTGAAATGAGAAAGAAGATGGGCGCTATAATAGATAAAGCTGCCACACAAGAAGAAAAGCAACGCGCAATTGAACGCGCCAACATTTTGCATTTTCACCTTATCTGGAAAAGACTTGCAAAAAAATACGGATTTGAATATAAAAGAACTAAGTCTGTTCAGTAAACACAGCATTTCCAACTTGATTTTTATCTATTTTATTATGAACTTTTTTGCCCGATAGATATTCGTCAGGTATTCCGCCGGGGAAAGCAGCACAAAAGAAGTCCCATTCTTGAAAATGTTCGCATCTGCAACATTTTGATTCGTAAATATTAAGCAATTCATGTCGATCATCAAGGGTTCTATTTTCATCCTTTTCTTCTTTGCTTGTATGGATTCTTTTTGCCATAACTCTTTTTCTTTCAATCATTCGGCGAAGATAATAAATCCATTTGACAGGCAAGCCAATCTTTGCGGTACCCTACCTGGAGGTCAGCCGGAACTTATTGCAACCGTCTCAACAACTCATCAAATTCTTTTGTCTTGATTGAGCTTCTGTCGCTCCTTAATACCCTACTTTTAGAACCTGACGTGTTGGGTATGTATATAACACGCAAATAGGATGTATTGTATACCTCCAGCCCAATCGCCATTGCAGCAGTATTTGTATCCAATCCGTTTATAAACCAATATCTATCCTCTTCACTCCTTGTAACGATCAAATATCTTTCCGATAAGAAATCGGCAAGTGTTGATAAATACGCCACCTTCACCATCACTCCGTAAGATGTCAATTTATTTGCCTCGTCAAACAAAAACATCAAAATAGGCGCTGTGTTTGAGTAGTCGGTATAACCGATTCCTTTTGAGTTATCATATCCTATTACTGATGATGTTTCCGAATCAGGTGTTCCGAATTTTGCTGTTATCGAACTTTTCGTGTCACCAAACTTCACATCCGGCTCCGGATATAGGCTGCTTTTCGGTTTTACGATCACCTTGAATGTTTTGTTGTCTTCGATATTTGACAGCAAAACATTTGTTTCGCCTACAAACCTCGCTGTAACAAGCCCCGTTTTCGATACTTCCGCGTGATATTCATTTTCAGAAGTATAAGTGATTGCAGACTTTGAAGCAGCTTCAATCTGGTATTCGTCTTTATAGTAAAGTGTTTTTTCGGAAATATTCAGAGAAATGATATCCGGTGTGTGTTTTTCCTCGTCTTTTTCACACCCTCCCAACACCAGCGACAATACCACTGCCGCTAAAATAAAAATAATCTGTTTCATACGATTTAAAATTTTAAAGGTTAGTAAACTCCCGCAAACTTAGATAAAAATCTGCGATTTATAAGCGTGTCTCATAAAAGAATACCTTCATTTGGCAAGATCAAGACCACTTCTTGTTTCAAAGCCGTGATACGCAAGCTCGGAGCTTAAA
>JAISMW010000069.1 GCA_031276545.1 Tannerellaceae bacterium | reverse complement strand
AATTGGGTATAGTAAAAGGCTGTCAATAAATTAATGCCTTTCTCATTGCGACCTTTGCTGTGATCCAAGTGCCAACTAATCAGGTCGTTTTCGTCCGTGTACGGTTTACTTACGATCGTTTCATCGAATATCAAACACGCTTCTTCGCTTTCGTATTCACGAACCAAAGGCTTTACCTCCTGCCATGAATCCTTTGAAGTGCATTCCGTACCCGACAGGGTACGAGTGATTTTGTCGTGGGACACGCCCCCGTCCAACAAACCGGAAAGACCCGTCGCGGTTACCTGACCAAAACTGCTCAATAAGTAATCGCTGTATAAATCCATCTCTTTTTTCATCTCGCCGAGTTAGGCTTTTTTTTAGTGTGCGTAACATGAGAACATAATTATAGTGCATCCAATATTTTCCTCCGTTTTTTTTGAAAAAAAGGGATCGCACGCGTGCGAAGTCATGATCGACACCTTGATCAAAGGATCGCATGCGTGCGAAGTCATGATCGACACGTTGATCAAGGGATCGCACGCGTGCGAAGTCGTGATCGACACGTTGATCAAGGGATCGCACGCGTGCGAAGTCATGATCGACACGTTGATCAAGGGATCACACGCGTGCGAAGTCATGATCGACACGTTGATCAAGGGATCGCACGCGTGCGAAGTCATGATCGACGCTTTGATCAAGGGATCGCACGCGTGCGACGCAAAAAAACCGTCGGCAAGGCGATTCGGGAGTCGAAAGCCGACGATGATCGCCGACTTGCGGCAGCGGAGATTCGGTCTCCTTCCGGAACCTTTGGCTCAAAGTATACGGCGTGCTGCATGTCAATGTACGCGCATACATTAATATACACCCTCATCCCTTCTCTCCGGAAGGATTTTCCCGCAGGCGGGGCGGCGGATGGGGGAGGAGATCCGATTGACGGGCAAAGGGACGGAGAATATACCCTTTATAAGGTATTTTTACATCTTTTTGGAGGCGGTATCTTTGAATCTGTTGATGCAGACAGGCGGACGGGCTGTTTTCGGATTGTTTTTTTGTCGTCTGCACACTTTATGTCGTGACAATTTGAGATCGTAATGATCATTCGGAAAACATTCTATCGAAAATGTTTTGTGGTTTGCATTATTATGTTTTCCTTTGCAGTCCTGTGAAACCGGAATGACCGGAAAGGCAGGATAACAAACTTTGGATTTTTTAATGGCTTTTTGATTGTATTTAAACTTTAAACAAATGACAGATTCTACTGAACTGAAAGATGTACGACAGCCTGGCTGTCGTACGCTTTCGGGGTTTTGAAAGCCCCGGCTCTCGTTTTTTCAACAAACTTTTATTTATCAAACTAATTTTATTTCAATTATGAAAAGGTTATCATTACTGGGAGGGAGAGGTCTACCTCTTCCGCGGGGAAGTAAACATTTCTGGACTGTTTTGCTCCTGTTTGTTTTTTCACTGGGCGCCTACGGCCAGACGGCGGTGGGCGGTCAGGTGCTCGACGAGTCGGGCGCCGAAGTGGTGGGCGCTACCGTCATTGTAAAGGGCAGCCAGGAAGGCGCCGTGACGAATCTGGACGGAAAGTTTTCGTTCACCGTCTCCAGGGCGCTGCCGGTCACCATTACGGTGAGCTACATCGGCTACAAGACGCAGGAGATTGTACTGAGCCGTCCGTCGCAGCTCCCTCTGCAGGTCGTGCTTCAGGAAGACATCAATACATTGGACGAAGTAGTCGTTTCGGCCGGCGGTATTTTCCGCAGCCGCAGGGAGCAGGGCTATACCACGACGAAGGTGACGGCCGACGAGCTGACGGCTTCGCGCCCGACAACCGTCGGCGCCGGGCTGACCGGCAAGGTGCCCGGCCTGCAAATCAATGCGCAGTCCGGCGGCGTGGATCCCAGCTACCGGCTGGTGCTCCGCGGCAACCGTTCGCTGACGGGGAACAATACGGCGCTGATTGTGGTGGACAATTCCGTAGTGTCGGGCGAAGTGCTGAACAGCCTCAACCCCGAAGACATCGACGACATACAAGTGCTTACCGGCGCGGCCGGCGCCACGCTGTACGGCTCGGAAGCCTCGAACGGCGTGCTGCTGATCACCACCAAAAAGGGACGCACCTTCGGCAAACCGGAGATAAAGGTGTCGCATTCCACCAATTTGCAGCAGATTAATTTCTTCCCCCAACTCCAGCAACGCTTCGGGCAGGGAGCGCTGGCCGACGGACAGCATTACGACCAGGTTGAGAACCAGCAGTTCGGGCCTGCCTTCGACGGATCGAAGCGTCCGCTGGGCTATCCGCTCGAAAACGGAGAACAGCAGTACACCACCTACGACGTGAAGGAGGGCAACGGACGCAACGACTTCTGGCAAACCGGCCTGCAAAACCAGACCGACCTCTCGGTGAGCTTCGGCAACGAACGGGCTACGTCCTTCATCTCGGCGCAGTATCTGGACGCCACCGGCACGACGCCCGGCGACAAATTCAACCGCATCTCCGTCCGCCTGAACAATACCCTGACCCCGCTCAAGGGGCTGGATATTTCCTACACGGCAAACTACGTGGAGAACAATTACGACGTGACCCATGAGACGGCCACCATCTACAGCCAGCTCACCCAGATTTCGGCCAACATTCCGGTGACGGACTACAAGGACTGGCAGAACAATCCCTGGGCTACGGCCGACGGATGGTACAACCCCTGGTACCGCAATCCCTATATGACGGCCGACCTCTATCGCCACGACCGGAAGGACGCTTTCCTCACGGGCAAGGCCGAAGTGAAGTATGCCATCACTCCCTGGCTGTACGTGCTCTACCGGGCGGCTCTGTCGAATCGCAACAACGAATACAAGAAGTCGGATCCCAAGGTGACGCTGAGCGCCTACAGCCTGCAGACCAAGACAAACTTGGCGGGACGGGTGGAAGACGGCTTTGTGCGCCGCTCGCGCTTCAATCAGGATTTCCAGATCGGCCTGAACCACAAAGTGGCCGACGTCTCGCTCAACCTCATCCTGGGGGCTTCGAACAGCAACAACACCTACAAATCCCTCTCGGTCTACGGCAGCGGGATCGTGATACCGGGTCTGTACAACATCAGCAACCGCAGCGGGCAGGCCAATCCTTCGGAAGAAAACACGCACTACCGCAACTACGGGATCTGGGCCGACTTTGTGGCCGGATACAAGCAGTACCTCTTCCTGCACCTCACGGCGCGCAACGACTGGACGTCGCTGCTGTCTGAAGAAAACCGTTCGTACTTTTATCCCTCGGCCGACCTTTCGTTCGTGCCCACCGACGCCTTCGGCGCTCTGCAGGACCATCCGGTGCTGGACTTCCTGAAGCTTCGCGCCGCCCTGTCGCGTACGGGGAACGTGAATATCAATCCCTATCAACTGGATCCGACGTTCAACTCCGTGACCGGCTATTCCAACGGTACGTACTACAGCAAGAGCGCCCGGCTGGTATCCCAGTCGCTCAAACCGGAGATTACCGAAGGCTGGGAAATCGGTACCGACTTCCGCCTGCTGGACGAACGGGTGGATGCGCAGATCAACTACTACTATACCGCTACGACGGGGCAGGCGATTCTGGCCTCCGTGGCGCGCTCGTCCGGCTACAGCGATTACCTGGTCAATGTGGGCAAGGTGACCAACAAGGGGCTTGAAGTATCGGCGCACTTCACTCCGGTACGCAATTCGGACTGGCAGATCACCTTCGGCGGCAACTATACGCACAACGTGAACCTGCTGGCCGAAATGCCGGAAGGCATGGAACGGGTCAGCATCAACGGAAGCAGCTACATCTTTGCCGATGAGGGCAAGGAGGTGAACCAGATTATCGCCACGGACTATAAGCGCGTGGAAGAAGGCCCTCATGCCGGAAAAATCATCGTAGACCGCAACACCGGGTACCCGTCCATTTCCACCCAGGCGGTGAATGCCGGGAATACGACGCCCAAGCACCGTCTGGGCGTAGACCTGAAGGCAAGATGGAAGGATTTCACCCTCACCACCCTCTTTGAATACCGCGGCGGATACTATGCGCTGGCCGAGAATCTGGGACGCAGCCTGGACTTCTCCGGAGCTTCGGCACGAACGGCGTTCTACAACCGCGACCGCTTTGTGTTCCCCAATTCCGTGTACGAAGACCCCGCCACGCACGAATACGTGGAAAACACGGACGTCACCGTATCCGACGGAGGAGCCGGCTTCTGGTCGATGGCTTCCTACAACCGCGGCGTGTACCGCAACTATGTATATGCCGCCGACTACTGGAAATGGAGGGAAATAGCCCTGAGCTACCACCTGCCCAAGTCCGTGCTGTACAAAATACCCGGCATAGCGGACGCCACCATCAGTATTCAGGCGCGCAACCTCTTCCTCTGGACCAGCAAATCCAACGAATATACCGATCCCGACTACAGCAGCAACAGCCGGGTGGAAGACAATGCCACCGGCGTGTCCACCATGGGGCAGACGCCTCCTACGCGAACCTTCGGCGGAACAATTTCTTTAACTTTCTAAACAACGTACACGTATGAAAAAGTATAGCATCATAGCGCTATTCGCTACCGTATGGAGCCTCTCCTTCACTTCCTGCGATCTGGACATCAACGTCAATCCCAACAGCGCGACGGGAAGCGTCGTAACGCCCGATTTAATCCTGCCCGGATCCATCGCTGTTCTGGCAGAGGACATCAACACCTACAATAAGTTCGGCGCCCTCATGGTAGGCTATCAGTTCCCCGGCGACGGCGTATCCGGATTCGGCGACCTGTACTCCTACAATTATACAAGCGCCTCCGACACGGCTTTGTGGAACAATGCCTTCTCCCATCTGCGCGACATTCAGGACATCATCACCGCATCGGAAGAAAACCCCAAATATCTCTACTACGGAGCGGCCGCCCACGTGCTTCGCGCCTACACCTACCATCTGCTGGTGGACGAATACGGCGACGTGCCCTATAGCGAAGGCCTCCGGGGCGACGGGAACATCTCGCCGGCATTCGACGACGACGCAGCCGTCTATCAGGCCATCATCGAAGAACTGGGCGATGCAATCGCCACCTTCAAGTCCGGCGAATCGGCAAGCGAGATACCGCTGGCCTTTACCCGCGCGACCGATCCGCTGTTCGGAGGCGATCTGACGAAGTGGATTCAGTTTGCCAACACCCTCAAGCTGCGCCTGCTCATCCGGGCGGCCGGCAGCGAGATAGACGGCTTTGTGCAGCAGGCTTTCGGTTCCTTCGCGCCCGAAGGATTCCTCAAGGAAGATGCAGTGATCAACCCCGGCTACAATGCGTCGAGCAAACAGAATCCGTTCTACAACGACTATCACAGCACGGTGACCGGCAGCATCTCCTCCTATGCCCGCTTTTATCTGCCCACCACCTACCTGATGACGTTCTACCTCGGACAGAAGCTGACGGACGACCGCAGAGGCTCGCTGCTGTACCGCAACTATCCCGAAACGCCGCACTACCAACTGGGCAAGCAGGACGAAGGACGTCCCTACACCCCGCTGTACGTATGGCTGGAAAGCGTGCTGAAAGGCCGCGAGCAGGGATTCCCCGCCCTGTATGCCTTCGAAACATACTTCCTCCTGGCCGAAGCCGCCGTCAGCGGACACGAACTGGACGGAGACTGGGAAAGCAACTACCGGCAGGGCATTGTGGAATCCTTCCGCTACCTGGAATCCACCGCGAGCGGGTCGCTGATAGCCGACGCCGATCCGGAAGCCGACGCAGCCGCCTACATCGAGGCCAATGCCGGCAGCTACCTGGCGAACCCCGAACTGGCCGTCACGCAGGCGCAGAAACTGGAAGCCATCATCACGCAAAAGTATCTCGCCTCCAATCCGATCAATGCGCACGAAGCCTGGAACGACTTCCGCCGGACAGCCTATCCGGTCATCAACAATGCCGGACGGCAGCCCGAACTCACCTTTGCCTCCTACATCTCGGATTCGCCGCGCGAAGACAAGATGCTGGTGCGCCACGTATATCCCCAGGCGGAATACGACCTGAACAGCAATACGCCGGACGTGGGAAATTCCTTCTCCAACCCCATCTTCTGGGACAAAAATTAATGTAAACAACGAACAATAGAATATGAAAAAGTATAGTAAAGCAATCGCACTGGCCTGGATTGCCATCAGCTTGCCGGCCTGCCTGCCGGACGAGGCCCTGTTTGAAGAAAACGGTTCCCACAGCATCGTGGAACTCTACAATCTGTCGTCCAATCGGTCGGCGTCGGCTCTGTACGGCAGCCGGAATCTGAGCGACCTGGAGTATGTGACGCTTTCGGAGGAAGGATTTGAGTTTCCGGTCATCGTCAATTTTACCGGAGTGAACGGAGCGCCGGAAGACGTAACGGTAGAACTGGCCGTCGACGAGTCGATAGCCCGTTCCGTAGAAGACGGGATTCATACCGTACTGCCCTCATCGGCCTACACCCTGCCGGGCTCGAACACCCTGACGATCCCCAAAGGAACGAACCGGGTGGAATACCTGGTGAGGGTAAACCCCGCCGCGCTGGATGATCTGACGAAAACATACGCCTTCGGGATAAAAATTGCGCAAGCATCGAAAGGAACGCTCAGCAGGAATTTTTCTGCCGGAGCCTATATCTTTTCTTTGAAATAATTATCCTACTTTTGCGCAACACGAATAAACTTCTGTCCTCTCTTTCGGGGGCAGAAGTTTATTCCTGTTCTTTCCAAACATGAATTACGAACAAATTGCTACTTAAAAAAATGAGAACATTACGCAAACATCTCTTCATCCTTGTGCTGGCAATGGGTGGAATCAGTCTTACCTTTTCCCAGCAGCCTCAGGAAGACGCACAGTATATCCGCGAAAACTTTACGAAGATAGAACGGCAGATTCCCATGCGCGACGGCAAGAAACTCTTCACCTCCATCTACATCCCTAAAGACCAAAGCAGGAAATACCCCATCCTGCTGAACCGCACGCCCTACTCGGTGGCGCCCTACGGCGAAGACCGCTACAAGACGTCCCTCGGACCCTCGGCGCTCTTCATCCGCGAAGGATACATCTTCGTCTATCAGGACGTAAGGGGAAGATGGATGTCGGAAGGCGACTTCGTGGACGTGCGCCCCTACATCAAGAATAAAAAAGGGAAGGAGTTCGACGAAACCAGCGACACCTGGGATACCGTCGACTGGCTGATCAAAAATGTGGCCAACAACAACGGAAAAGTAGGCGTCTACGGCATATCCTATCCCGGCTTCTATTCTACGGTGAGCATCCCCGACAGCCATCCCGCCCTCAAGGCCGTTTCGCCGCAGGCGCCCGTCACCGACTGGTATGTGGGCGACGATATTTTTCACAACGGCGCCTTTTTCCTCGGCATGTTCTCCTTCTTCTCCAGCTTCGGACAACCCCGCCCCGAACCCACCACCCAGGGTCCGCCCCGGATAAACTTCGGATCGCAGGATGCCTACCGCTTCTTCCTGCAGGCCGGCACGCTGCAGGCGCTGGACGACCGATACTTCAAAGGACAGATCGTAGCCTGGAACGAGTTCACGCAGCACGGCACGTATGATGAATTCTGGCAAAGCCGCACCTACCTTCCGCATCTGACCAACGTCAAGCCGGCCGTACTGACCGTGGGAGGATGGTTCGACGCCGAAGACCTCTACGGCCCCCTGAAAACCTACGCCGCCATCCGCGACAAGAATCCGGGAGCCGACAACCGCCTCGTGATGGGTCCCTGGCCTCACGGAGGATGGGCGCGCAGCAGCGGAGAATCGCTCGGACATGTGCATTTCGGCGAAAACACCTCGGACTACTACCGCGAAAAGATAGAGCTTCCCTTCTTCAACTATTACCTGAAAGGAGGAACGGGAAGCCTCGACATCCCCGAAGTAAGCGTCTACGAAACCGGTTCCAACCGCTGGAAAGCCTACGACGCCTGGCCTCCGAAACACGCGCGGGACACCGTACTCTACCTGGGGCCTGAAGGCCGACTCTCCTTCCGGCAGACCGAAGGACAGGGACGTTTCGACGAATACGTGAGCGACCCGCAGAAACCCGTTCCCTACACCTCCGAAATACGCTTTTCCACCGTCAGGGAATACATGATAGAAGACCAGCGCTTCGCCGCCTCCCGTCCCGACGTGCTGGTGTATGAAACGCCGGCGCTGGAAGACGACGTCACCCTCTCCGGCCCCATACACCCCCATCTGTACATCTCCACGACCGGGACGGATGCCGATTTTGTGGTGAAACTCATCGACGTATACCCCGACACCCTGCAAAACCGTCCGGATACCCCTCCGCATACCCGGCTGGGAGGCTACCAGCAATTGGTGCGCGGCGACGTGATACGGGCAAAGTTCCGCAACAGCCTCTCGCATCCCGAACCCATCGTGCCGGGCGAAGTCACCGAAGTGAAGTTCGAACTGCAGGACGTGGCGCATACCTTCCGAAAAGGCCACCGCATCATGATTCAGGTGCAAAGCTCGTGGTTCCCGCTGGTAGACCGCAATCCGAATCAATTCCTCGATATCTTCCGGGCTAAAGCCTCCGATTATCAAAAGGCCACCATCCGCGTGTATACCGACGGCCGTCAGCAATCGCATATCAATGTGAAATATATTCATTCAAACACTTAATTTTTATTGCAAATGAAAAAGAGATTATTATTAGCCTCCGTGCTTCTCGGCTTTTTCTTCACGGCTACGCTGGCGCAAAAGCGCCTGCCCGACGAAATAGCGTACAAAATCAAAAACGAAGCCTTCGCCAATTCCAAAGTGGAAGAAACTTCCCAGTGGCTCACCGATTTCCTGGGACCGAGGCTCACCGCTTCCAAGAACGGACAGCGTGCCGAAGCGCTGGTGAAAGACAAGATGACGGAATTCGGACTGAGCAACGCCCGGCAGGAATTTGCCGTGAAGTTCGCCCGCGGAGGATGGGAGAACGAAAAGAACTACATCGCCCTCACCGCGCCCTATTACACCGCCTTCGCCGCCACCCCCAGGGCCTGGTCGGGAGGAACCAAAGGCCTGGTGAGCGGTGAAGCCGTCTATCTGGACGTAACGAAAGAGGAAGACCTGGCGAAATACAAAGGAAAGCTGGGCGGCAAGATCGTCCTGCTCCCCGCCACCACCACCTATACCATCAACTTCGAGCCGCTGGCCTCCCGGCTCACCGACGAACGGCTGGAGGAACTGGCGCGCGACCCCCGTCCTTCGGCGCCCGCTTTCCGCCGCCCGCCGGTACTGCCTGCAGCTCTGGCGCTGAGGGAAAAAATCAACAGCCTGATTCAGGACGAGAAGCCCCTGGCCGTACTGAGCGGCGAAGGCAGCTTCAATGTGCCCAACTCCCGGGGACTTTCCTATACCGCCGGACAGCCGGAACCGGTACTCGAAATAGCCCTGCCCATCGAAGACCACGGACGTATGGTGCGCCTTGCACAGAAAAACATCCCCGTGAAACTGGAACTGGATATTAAAAATACCTTCTATCCCGCCGATACCCTGGTGAACAACGTCATTGCCGAAATACCCGGAACCGATCCCAAGCTGAAGAACGAAATCGTCATGATCGGCGCACACCTCGATTCGTGGCACGGCGGAACGGGAGGCGCCGACAACGGTTCGGGCTGCATCGTGATGCTCGAAGCCATGCGCATCATCAAGTCGCTGGGCGTCCAGCCCCGCCGCACCATCCGCATCGCCCTCTGGGGCGGCGAAGAACAGGGACTGTTCGGCTCCAGAGGATATGCCCAGAACCTGCTGTACAGTCTGAACGACCACAAGAAGCTGCCGGGATACGACAACTTTGTACTCTACCTCAACATGGACAACGGCTCCGGACGCTTCCGCGGCATTTACCTCGAAGAAAACGATATGGCCGTACCCTTCTTCAAAACCTGGATGGAGCCGTTCACTTCGCTGGGATTCACCACGCTGAGCCTGCGCCGCACGGGATCGACAGACCACGTATCGTTCAATATGCTGGGTCTCCCCGCCTATCAGTTCATACAGGATCCGCTGGAATACGGACGCACCTACCATACGCTGATGGACACCTACGAAAGGCTGTCGCTGGAAGACCTCCGCGTGAACGCCGCTCTGGTAGCCTGGTTCGCCCTGAACGCGGCACAGGACAACGACCGTATCCCCGTAAAACCGGGCGTACTGGAACAGTTGAAAAACCAGCAAAACATCCGCTTTTTCTAACAGCCAACCACCTTCTTGCGGCAAGATGATGCGAAGGAAAGCCCGTCCGCTTCCTTCGCATCACTTCCGCTTCCGTCCGCTTCCACTCCACACGAACCACCCGCAAACCGCAATCGGATGAAATAATCGACCGCAAATGGAAACGATACAAAAGTTCTTTCGGGAGAATCCGCATTACATCGGTGTTTTATTGATACTTGCCGGAATCGGACTATGCATATACACCGTCCGGGTTCCTTCCGGTCATTTATTAAGAAACACCACAAACCGATACAGAGCAAAAGATTTCTCAAGTTTATTCGGCGAAAAAAGCGGAGGAATAGCCATGAAAATATGTTATTTCATCCTTTCGCTCTCCCTGATTGCATCCGGAATCACCGTTTTGTTTTTGTGGAAATAACGGGAGGTAAATGGAGAAAATCAAAAGCGAACCGGCTTCAGTTGATAACATGATTCGTATTCATGGCGGAAGACCCGATGAAATAAAAAAAGCCCTACTGCAATGGTTCGATCTGTACAACGATAAATTACCGAAAAATATAATCTTTGAAATATACCGGACAGAAAATGAAGAATTGCATCGATCCCGACATATTGCACATTAACAAAAAAGAAAGAATCCGGGAAAGCCGGAACGAAACCGTGAAAAAAAACTTCAGAACCGCACTGCCTGTCATCATCGCTTTTTGGGTAATCAGCATTCCGGTAAGTTTCAAAAGTACGGATGTATTTTTAACCATGACGCTTTTTTTAGGAATCGGAACCGCCGTATGGTTTCACGACGAATATGAAATGTTGCAGTTGAAACGCTATTATTTGTATTGCTTGATCATGTCAATGGCCATCTTATGCTATGGCATTTGCATCAAATTACTGCTTCGTGATTTGGACGTCAAATTTTTTGATATCGGCTGTTTTTACCCCACATCCCTTTTGTTATCTCAAAAACCGTTACGATGGATTTTCATCAAAACATATAAAAGAGAACCTGTGGTCGACAAACCTCCCATACCTCTTGTCGATTTTGCATATACGTTATTATTATACATCGCAGGCTTTTTTATATCCATGTTCATCACGTCCCTGTTTGACTGGTAACATTCATTTCGGAAAATCGTATGCTAAGAATGATAGAGAAGCGACAAACAAACAGTTATTCCCAAACAAAATATACAGACAAGTCCGTGGTTTTTTACAGAGTCCCGGTTGACCAGTCAAATAATCTTGTGTTTTTTTACAATCCCTTATTTGCCTCGTCGATCAAGCTTGTGTTTTTTTACAATCCTCTATTTGTCTCGTCAAACAAGACTTTGTTTTTTGTGGGAAGCCTCAAAAATAGTCAAACAGGCTTGTGTTTTTTTACAAAGTCATGTTTAAAGCGTTGGTCATGACTTTGCTTTTCGTGGGAAGAGCGAAAAATGTAAAAGTAACGCTTAGATTTTTAGCAAAGCCTTGTTTGCCTCGTTGATCATGCTTGTGATTTTTTACAAAGCCTTGTTTGCCTCGTTGATCAGCGCTCTGATTTTTTACAAGACTTTATTTGTCTCGTTGATCAAGGCTCTGATTTTTTACAGGACTTTATTTGTCTCGTTGATCAGCACTCTGATTTTTCACAAAGCCTTGTTTGTCTCGTTGATCAGCATTTCGATTTTTTTTTGATTACCTGCCGCCAGTCAACGACCTGCAGGTAACGTTTCGATCATCCACTTTGCAATGCCGGCACAAACCTAATTTTTACCTAATTTAAAAACAAAACAACCGCAGTAGCCACCAGTGAGAAACCCCCTACGCTCACCTCATTACCTCCTTCCTCTGTTTATAATCAAACAGAGGAAGGATAATGAGGTAATGCGGTCAGTATGGAGCATATCTCACCGTGGCTACTGCGGTTGTTTTGTTTTTAAATTAGGTGGAAATTAGGTCTTGTGCGAAAAGTCCTGAAAAATCACCTCAGCGTCTGCGGGGTAATACAAATATCGGCAGATAAAAGAAAATGCCTGCAACGGACATCAGCAGGCCGCCGATTGTGCCGGCGGCAAGGGGAAACCAAAAGGCTTCTTTTTCGGAACCCAGCATGAAGGGGATGAAGCCCAGTACGGTGGATACGACCGTGAGGAAAATGGGCATGATCTTGACGTTCCAGGCTTTCAGGTAGGCGCGGTAGGGGGAGATGAGGGGCTTGCGCTCGCGGATTTTGTTGTATTCGTTCAGGATGTAAATGCTGGCATTGATGGTGATACCGCACAGGAGGACGAAAGAGGCGAAGCCTCCCTGGTCGAAGTTCAGCCTGAAGGCGTAGAAGGTGAGGAATACGCCGATGTAGGACACCGGTATCACAAAGATGATGGCCAGCGGCTGTTTGAGCGAATTGAACAGGATGCTGCTTGTGAAGAATATAATCACGATGATGAGCAGCAACAGCAGGTACTGGTTTGAGGAGTCTTTCATCCATCCGTAGAAATAGCCGCTCTCGGACCGGGCGCTGTATCCCATGGGGAGTGATGCGTTGAAGGTGTCGAGGATGCGTTCCTGTATTCTGTTGCCCTGGTTTGAGGCGCCGATGTATTCGTACTGAAGGCAGAGGCGGTACTGCTGGTTGATTTTGGCTACATTCTGGGGCATCTGTTCTTTTTCCACCGATGCCAGTTCGCCCGGTTTGTAGCGCATTCCGCTTGCGGACTGGGGCACATGGAGCATATTCCAGATGTCGTATTCGCCGGACTGGCGGGAGTAGAGTTTGAGTCGTTCGTTTTCGCCGTCCACGATGATGTTTCCGGCATAGATGTCTCTTCCGAAGACGTGGTAAAGGGAGGCAAACAGTTCGATCGGCTGGATGTTTTCCTGTGCGACGCGCTCCTTGTTCAGTTTGAAGTAGAACTCCATATAGTCGTCTTTCCAGTAGGAAAACTCGGAGTTGATCAGTACTTCCTTGATGCGCCGGTAGGTGAGCAGGGTGTCTCTCAGTTCTTCGGCACGGCGGAAAAGTTCGTCGTAGTTGTAGCCCAGCAGTTCGATGCGGTAATTGCCGGCTGTTTCCCTCACGTCGTTGCTGAATCCCTGGTCCATGAGGCCGTACACGCCCCAGCTTCCGCCTCCCAGTTCGAGGGCTTTGCTGATGATGCGACTTTTCAGCGTGTAGGGGAATCCGCTGCGTTCGCTCTCTTTGGTGAAGAAGATGTCCAGACGTGCTTGGCGGGCATTGAGTATGGTGGTTTGAAACTGGCGAATCTCCGATGTATAGGTACTTAGATAGGCTTCCATGCGGCTAATCAGGTGATTCATCTGTTCCAGTGTAGTGCCGTTGGGGAGCGACGCGGTGACGGTCAGCACGGTTTCCTCCCGCCGTGTGAAGTAGCTGCCTTCGTACACTTTCTGTACAAAGAGGCGGAGCGTTCCGCCCAGGGCTTTATCTGCCACCGGTTTGATCTTTTCCTTCCATGTTTCGGTGGTCGCTACCCGGTTATAGCGTTCTATCCAGAGGCTGTCGAGGGCGGAATAGGTACGGCTTTTCTTCATTTCTATCTTTTCGGGAAGCATAAAGATGGGCAGGCCGAAGCCCAGCAGCAGGAGCAGGCAGGCCGACTTCCTCCACCGGCAAAAGAACTGCATCTGCCAAAGGTAGTAGCGCGAGAAGAGGAGCTGAAGCCCGGCTATCCACCGTTTGCCTCTTTTCTTTCGGGAAGGCGGGAAATGCGCGAGAGTCGGTACGAAGAAGAGGGCTACCAGCAGCGATACGGCCAGGTTGATAATCACCACCGCCGCAAAGTCCTGCAGGTTGAGGCGTATTTTTTCGTCGAGGAAGAAGATGATGCTCAGGGCGCCTATCGTGGTAAGCGTGGCGGCAAGGATGGGCAGGAAGGCGTCGCGGTTGTGATGTCTGCGGATATGGTCGGACATCACAATCGTATTGTCTATAATCAGGCTGAGCGATATGGTGATTCCCGCCAGCGAATAGAGCTGCATCTCCAGCTCCAGCAGATAGTAGAAGATAAAGGCGATACCTACGTTGACGGCCAGGCTGGAGACGATCAGCAGCAGGTAGCGCAGGTTGCGGGTGATGAGCAGCACGAAGAGCAGGAGGATGATCACCGTCATGGCGGTACGGATATAGATTTTTTTCAGCTCTTCGCGGATATATTCGGTGGCGTCGTAGCTGACGTGTATTTCGTATCCGGAGGGAAGGATGGAGCGGATGGCTTCCATTTCGTTCTTTACTTTGGCGGCCAGTTCAAGTTGGTTGGCGGTTTCTTCGGCGTGTATGGAGAGGTAGATGGAGTTCAGTCCGTTGATGCGGTAATAATTGCGCGGGCTTTCTTCGCGCCGGTTTACTTTCAGCAGGCGGTCGAGGCGGATCTGCGTCCCGTCCTGTGCTGCAAGGGTAATCAGCGAAGGGTCGAAGCCTTCCTGCTCCTGCTCCGCGTTGGCGGAGACAATGGCCAGGCGGATCCATTCGCCGCTTTCTTCGCGTATCCGGGCGAGGCCGAGCGATTCGCGGGTGTAGTGCCGGCGGATGGCCTGCTGTATGCCGTCCGGCGTAATGCCCAGCGTGGCGAGCTGACGGCTGTCGTACTCCAGCCTCCATTCCATGGGTGTGGCTCCGGTGATGTCGATGCGGTAAATACCGGAGATACCGGCCAGCCGGGGCTTGATGCTGTTTTCGGCGAAACGCCGGATAAGGATGGGCGTGGCGGCGGCGTTGATGGTGTAGCTGATGAAGGGACGCGCTTCTTCATCGTCGGGGCGGCTCATCTCCAGGACGGGATAGCTTAGTCCGTCGGGCAGTCCCGGCCAGGTTTGGCGGACGATGGTGGAGGCCTCGAAGCGGGCAGCGTCTACGTCGGTATGCTTGTCGAGTTCGATGGTGATGCGTCCCCATCCGTTGCCCGAAGTCGATTCGATTTCCTTGATTCCCTTGATGCGCGACAGCATGGCCTCAAGGCGGGAGGTGACTTCCATCTCGATGACCCTTGCCGAATGATTGGGCATTTCGTAGCTGATGCGGAGTCTGGGCAGCGTGTACGAGGGTTCCAGCTTGACGGGCAGCAGGGGAATGAACGCTATCCCCGCCAGGGCGGCAGTGACAAAAATGAGGATGACGGAAAAACTGCTTCTCTGTCGTTTGTTTGCTTTTACGGAGAGGTCATTGCTCATAGTCAAACGTGTTGGAGAGGGGGAATCCCAGCTCGAAATCGAACAGCGTAAGTTTGCGTATCCTGTAATAGCTCAACCAATAGTTGCGGAGGGAAGAAATGTAGTTGCGTTCGGCTTCCTGCCGGCGATTCAGCGAGAGGGTGAGGCTGTTGATGTCCGCTTTGCCGATCATGAAGCGCTGTTTGGTTTCTGCGTAGGCCGTCTGGGCGAGGTCGAGCGCTTCTTCGGCGCTGGCAATTAACTGCCGGCGGATATTGAAATCGCCTACGGTCATGATGACATCTTCTTCGATGGCCACTTCCTGCTGACGGGCGGATATCTGCGTTACGCTCAGCGTGTTTTTTGCAATATTATGCTTCCCCTTTCGGATGCCCCAGTCGAGCAGAGGAATGGATACGGAGAGCGAGAGTACGTCCTGCTGCAGCGGATTGCGGTAGGCGTTTTGCAGCGTGTTCGCCACCTGATTGAAGCCGATGCTTGCCGTGGCCGAAGCGTTGAAGAGGGCTTCCTTTCCGGTTTTGTCCACCTGTTGTTCGGCTTCCAGTATCTGCCGCTGAAGATCCAGGAACACCGGGTTGTTTTCGCGGGCATACGTCAGGGCTTTGTCTACGGAAACGGCTTTGCTTACCGGCCGGCCGGGAAGCCTGAGGCGTATCTTTTCGTTCTTGTCGAAGTTCAGATAGGAGGCCAGGGCAAACATGCTCCGTTGCAGGGCAATCTCGGCATTCTGCAGGGTATTGCGGGCATTTACGGCGTCGAGTCTCAGCGTCAGCAGGTCGGCCTGCGTGATGGAGGCTACCCGGTGGCGCTGTTCGCCGGTACGGTAGAGGGTATCGGTGGAGGCCACATTGTCCAGCGCCATATCGTACTCCACCTGCGCCATGGCCAGGTCGAAGAAGCGCTCTGTGGCCTGTTCGCTTACCTGTTCCAGATTGTAGAGGAGTTCTTTTTTTACCTTTTCGTATTTCAGCGGTTCTATCTTCCGCTCCCATTTAAAGGGGTTGTAGCCTATCAGATCCTGTACGTATCCGATGCGGACGGGCACGGAGGTGAACTGCGTGTAGGTGTTGTCGCCGAAGTTCCGCATATAGCCCAGGTCTGTGTTGAGGAAGAAATTGCCGCCCAGCAGGTCGAAGTTCTGTCTTACCTCCAGTCCGCCGTAGGCATAGAAGGATTGCTGGCGGCGATAGACGTCGATGTCTTCGTTCGAGTCGTAGCGCCGGGTAATGTCGCGGTAATACTGGGCGGGGGTCAAGCGGAGCGTCAGACTGGGAAGGCGTCCGGCACGGTGGGTGCGGAACTGCCAGTATCCGGCCAGGTACATGTTTTTAGTCCGGAAAGCCTCCAGCGAACTGTCGGCCGCCAGATGGACGGTCTGTTCCAGCGAAAGCACGATCTGTGCCGCCGGACGGACTGCCGGCAGGAGCCACAGGAAAAAAACAACCGGAAGGAGATATACTATTCTCTTCATTTCTCATTCTTATATATATACCAGTAAACAAGCGGAATGATAAACAGACTCACCAGCGTTCCCACCGACATGGCCGCTATCATGGCAATGGAGAGGGGTTTCTGAAGTTCGCTCCCCATGTCGAAAGAGAACAGCAGGGGAACCATGGCGAAGATACTCGTCAGCGACGTCATGACGATAGGTCGCAGACGGCGGCGTCCGGCTTCGTGGATCGCTTCCATCAGCGGAGCGCCCGATTTGCGCAGCACGTTGATGGCGTCGAGTTTCAGGATTGAGTCGTTGATGATGATGCTGCACGTCACCACGATGCCGATGGCGCTCATCAGGTTCAGCGTATGACCGCAGAGGTAAAGCAGCAGCAGCGCGGCCGCCACGTCGATGGGTATTTCCATCAGGACAATGAGCGGCTGAAGGAAACTTTCGAACTGTGCGGCCAGAATAAAGTACATCAGCAGGATGGAGATGAGCAGAATCACCACCAGCTCGTTCAGCATCTTTTGGTTGGAGAAGAAGCTGCCGGAAAACTCCACATCCCAGTCGCTGCGGCTGCGCTCGCCGGCTTCCGCTTCGCGGATACCTTTGCGCACGTCGGACATCAGCCGGGGAGCATCCTTTACGTCGTAGAAGCGGAAGGGGACGTATTCGCCGTTTTTGCCGGCCGTAATGGTCTTCAGGTCTTCGCCCGGCGTGATACTCACCAGGGACGAGAGGGGAACGGACTTTACCAGCGTCCGGCTCATCATCTCCTCGACAGACTGCGCGTCGCCGGCAATCACGATCGGCAGGTACTGCTGGTAGGAGCGGAGCGTGCCGGCCTCGTTGTCGCGAAAGGTGGTGCGCAGCAGGCGATACACCTCGCTGTAATCTACGTTGTAGAGGAGGAGCTTCCGGAGGTCGACGCTCAGGTTGTACTGATTGTCGAACGCCACGCCGGTCGGAGTCGCTCCCGTGGATTCCCTGATGGACTCTTCCAGTCGGCGGACTGCGGAAGAAGCGGGTGTTTCCGTCCTGTTGCGGGGATAGAGTCCGGCCACGATGTCGGCTTCGCCGGTTACAAAAAGCTTCTCGAATACCGTTTCGGGGGGAGCGAATGAAAAGACGGCAGCCGGATAGCGCTCCTGCAGCCAGGCGGTTATTTTCTCTTGCAGGGGAGCAATATCCGAGGTTTCCGGCATCTTGAAGTAAAGCTCCGCCTCCGAAATGGAACGGTCGCGGTCGCGGTTGAGCAGGAACTGCTGCTGCCCCACGTAGGCCGTATACTCCATGCCTTCTTCCGCCATGCGACTGAAGAGGGCGTCCACCCTCGCACGGTTCTCGTCGACGTGGATATTCTCGTTCCATTCAATCAGGGCAATCAGTTCGTTTTGATCAATGTCCGGCATCCGGCTTTTGGGAATCAGGTAGAAAAAGAATACGCACAGCGGAACGGATACCAGAAGCATCAGCAGGCTCAACGTCTTGTGTCGGAACACCAGGCGGACGCCCGCATCGTAAAAACGCTCCCACCGGTCGGCAACAGGTTTTTCTGCAGACGGCTTCTTCCCGGCGCCTTTCACCAGCTTGTACAGCACCGGAAGGAGCATGATCCCCGTAAAGTACGAAACGATCAATCCCACGGTGACGGCAAAAGCCTGGTCGTGAAAGATGGCGCCGGCAATCCCG
The DNA here is from genome assembly GCA_031276545.1 of Tannerellaceae bacterium. Next base: position 12,475 of record JAISMW010000069.1, on the reverse strand, counting down.
CTCATAAACACCAGCGGCACAAAGACTACAATCGTCGTGAACGTGGAGCTGAGCATCGGCGTGACCACCTCCTCCGTCCCCCTGGCGCAGGATTCGTCGAGCGAATAGCCCATCGCCCGGTACTGGGTGATGTTCTCCGTCACCACAATCGAACTGTCTATCATCATTCCCAGCGCCAGAATCAGGCCGGCCAGCGAGATGATGTTCAGCGATACGTGGAACAGATAGAAAAACAGGAAGCAGACCACCAGACTGACTATCATACTCAGGCCGATGATGGCCGGACTCTTCACATCGCCGAGGAACAGGACGGCCACGATGCAGATGAACACAAATCCCAGCGAGAGATTCTGCTGAAGGTTCGAAATCGTGAAGTCCAGAAGCTGCGTTTGATTGCGCGAGATGCTGAACTCAATCTCCGGATATACGGCCGAAAAGTAGTCCACCACCTCACGGAGCGATTCCTTCATCGCATCCATATTCTCGTCGGCCTGCTTGATGACGGCCAGGGTCACGGCACGCCGGCCGTTCGAGAGCGACACGCCCGTTTGCTTCACCGGCGTCAGCCTCACCTGCGCCATATCCTTCAGTTGAAAAATACGGTCGCCCTTGCGGACGTAAATATTTTCTACATCCTCCGCCGTGCGCAGCAGCGTCGAAAAGCGGATGTTGTACTCGTAATACCCGTCGCGCACCGTCATGCTTCCCGGCTCGATATTGTTCGCCGCAATGGCTTCCTCCAGATCGTTCAGCGTCAGGCCAACCGTCTCCATCCACTTCATGTCGGGGCGAATCTGCACCTGCTGCGCGGCAGTACCCGTAATGTCCACCATGGCCACTTCCGGAAGCTGCTCTATCCGTCGTTTGATCACCATTTCGGCAAATTCCGAAAGCGCCAGGAAGTCGTCTTCCCCCCCTTCGGAAAGAACGTCCGAAGGCGAAGCAAGCGTCAGGTTGAGGCAGAACACCGGTATGTCCGTAGCGCTGGCCTTGATCACCCTGGGGCGCTCCGTCTCCCGCGGGAGATAGTTCATCGCCGCGTCTATCTTTTCATTCACTTCAATAAAGGCAAGGTCGGTGTCCGTACCGAAGTCGAAGCCGAGACGTATGATACCCGCCCCGTCGCGCGTCTCGCTTTCCATATCGCGCAGCCGGCTCACCTGCATCAACTGCTGGCGGACAGGCCTCATCACCGTATTCTCCAATTCTCTGGCCGACATATTGGCGCCCGCAGCCTGCACGGTGATTTCGGGAATGGCAATATCGGGCAGCAACGACACCGGAAGGGTAAAATACGTAGTAAGCCCGATGATAAAACAGGCCGTAAACGCCATCAGTACGGCAATCGGGCGGTCGAGCAGGAATTTTATCATAAGACCGACACGGCGCTTTCGTGCGCCAGATTGATGTTCCCTCCCGTAATCACGACGTCGCCCTCCTTCAGGCCTTCCACGATAGTGAAACTGCCGGCATTCTCCAGTCCGGTCTGCACATAGTTCCAATACGATTTACCGTCCACGAGGGTGAAGACCACCTGCTTTCCCGAACGCAGCACCACCGCCTCCTTGGGCACCACAAGCTGTCGGCCGACTGTTCTCCGGATATGGATGCGCACGTTCATGCCCTCAAACAGCCGGTCGCCCGGATTGCCCACAGAGGCCTTCACGCGCACCATCCCGTTTTCGTCCACCACGGGGTTGATCTCAGACACGAAGCCCTCCGTTTCCCCGCCGGGCAGCGAGAAAGGCGTCACCCTCACCCTGTCGCCCGTCCGAATCAGTCCGGCCTCGCCCTCCAGCACCAGAAAGGAGGCCTCCATCCGGCGCGTATCAATCACGGTACAAAAGGCCTCCGACGTGGAAGCTATATTAAACGGCCGGACAGACAGATTGGCCACCACTCCGTCGAAAGGCGCCGTCAGTGCCGCCCTCTGCACCTCATACTCCGCCAGCCTGAACTGCGCCAGCGCCTGGTCATACCCGCTCCTCGTGCGCGCCAACTGCATCGTGGCAGGCGGAACGGCAGCCGAATCTTCGGGAGCAAAGCCCTGTCCTATCAGCACATCCTGCATATCAAGGCGCGCCCTGTCCAGCGCATCCTTAGCCTGAAAGGCTCTGTTGGAAAGGCGGAACGACGCCAGCTCGGCCAGTTTCTGCCCCTTGGTCACCCGCTCGCCGTTCTTCACCAGAACGGCCGCAATCGGTTCGGCCGACTCGAAGCGCAGGTCGGCCGACTGCCCCGACACGATTTTTCCGTTACTGACCAGTTCATGATCAAAGTCCGCCGGGCGAAGCGTCATCACCGTAACGCCACTATTCGCTTCAGGCAGCAAAGTTTCCAGACTCTCTTCGTCCTCCACACGTTCCTTACCACCCGAACAGGCAGTCACCCCGGCAAGCAGCCCCACCGCAATAAAAAGACCCGATGCTTTCATAATACTGTTTTTCACTATAAATGTAAGAGTAAATACGTTTCTGCAAACATACGTATAAAAAAAGAGACATTCGGCCGACAAAGCGGAAAAAAAAGACCCTTTCAGGGAAAAAAAGATTTTCCGGCAGCCATCCCCTCTTCCGAAAGCAGAGAAAGACAAAAAAACATTCCGAAAGCAGTCCGCCCCGGCACACAAAAACAAAATCTTCCGAAAAACAGTCATCCCCTGAAGGAAAAAAACCTTGTCAAATAATTTTTATATTTTTTCATGAAAGAAAAAAAGCTTCATCAACCGATTCTACGCCATCCCCTTCATGGGAAAAAGCAAAATCATTTGACGAAGCCTCTGCACCCTGAGGGGAAGAGACATCAGCGCCAGCCAAGGTTTTTTTTCGTCAAAACACGATGACTTCGTATACGAAGGATGCAGTAAGCAAACCCCATCTCCACCTGATTTTAACGTGAGTTCGACGTAAGAACCCTTGTTTAGGGAAGATCCCCCGGGGTTTGGGGGAAGTCCTCCGTGGCTTTGGGGAACTCCCCCGCGGTTTTGGGGAAGCCCCCCCGCGGCTTTGGGGAACTCCCCCGCGGTTTGGGGGAAGCCCCCCGCGGTTTGGGGGAAGCCCCCCGTGGCTTGGGGGAAGTCCTCCGTGGCTTGGGGGAAGTCCCCCGTGGCTTGGGGGAAGCCCCCCGTGGCTTGGGGGAAGTCCCCCGTGGCTTGGGGGAAGCCCCCCGCGGCTTGGGGGAAGTCCTCCGTGGCTTGGGGAAAGTCCCCCGTGGCTTGGGGGAAGCCCCCCGCGGCTTGGGGGAAGTCCCCCGTGGCTTGGGGGAAGTCCCCCGCGGTTTGGGGGAAGTCCCCCGCGGTTTGGGGGAAGCCCCCTGTGGCTTGGGGAAAGCCCCCTGATAGCCTGTCCCTCCCAGTATTTTCGCCTTTTCCTTACGTCGAACTCACGTGATTTTATAAAAAGAACAACCCCGGTAGCCAGGGGACAGCACACCGGATGCCAGCCCCAACCGAAGTTGTTCTGCTTTTTTAAATTGGGTAGAAATGGAGTACCCGACGGCTTAAATGATTCGAGTATACTGTTTCTTCGCTTGCGGCTTGATTGTGGTCAGATCGGCTATTTTAACCGGAGCGCCGGATGCTATGCTCCTGCGGGCGGCAATACCCGGCAGACAGGCTAAGACGCCGTCGCGTATGCCGGCACACTGTTTATACGGGTCGGCAATGTCCGGTAAGAATATCTGATCTTTCAGTAATTGATCTCCTCCTCCATGTCCCGATGTGCCGAACGGTATCTGGATATATTCCCGCCTTGAGAAGTTTTTGAACACCACAATCTCGTCATAATCGACATCCCGTACCGGGCGTGATTCCTGAATCCATGCGTCTATCCGTCCTTTGGTTCCGTTGAAGGCGATGCGATATCCTTCGTAAGGAGAATAGGCTGTTAAGGAATACGTTACCTGCACACCTCCGGCATAGCGAATGACGGCCGCCATCTTGTCGAATATGTCAATGTCGTTTCTGAACACACATCCGTCTCTGAGGTATCCGTCATATTTCTCGTTGTCTACGTACAGTTGTCTGTAATAGTCGTTTCTTGAAATATCGAAATAAAATTTGCATGACTTGCCATGCGGGCAGGTACGGCAATTGTCGGCACGCAGGCTTCCGTTTTTACCGTAATGGTTTAATTCCCCCAAGGCATAAATGCTTTCCGGATCGCTATCGAGCCACCAGTTCAGCAAATCAAAATGATGGCTTGCCTTATGTACCCAAAGCGATCCGCTGTTTTCGGTCAGGCGGTGCCAGCGCCTGAAATAATCGGCTCCATGCGAGGTGTCCAGATACCAGTGGAAGTCTGCGGAAGTAATTTCGCCTATTTCGCCTGCCCTAAGCAGTTCCCATATTTTCGCACGATGGGGCGAATAACGGTAATTGAATGTGATCCGGCATTTTTTTCCGGTTCTCCTTTCGGCATCAATGATAGCCTGTGCCTTGACTTCATCGGTGGTCAGCGGCTTTTCGGCAATGATATCCGCTCCGAGTTCCATCCCCCTGACAATAAATTGATGGTGTGTAGAATCCATCGTTGTAACGATCAGTACATCCGGTTTGGTTTCCTTCATCATCTTTTCAAAATCGGTATACACAGGACAGGTGACACCTATCAGCTTTTTGCCTGTCTCTACCCGTCCCTGATTTTTATCGCACAGTCCTACAAATTCAATTCTGTCGGGATAACTTTTGACGAGATCCCTTCCCCACATACCGCATCCTCTTGATCCGGTTCCCACTAAAGCTACTTTCAGTCTACCGGCATGGTGAGGCTGTACGGTTTTTGTTTCTGCTTTTATTTCAGAGAGCGGATTCAGCAGCGCTGTTCCTGCCATGACTCCAGTTGCAGTCAGGAAATGCCGTCTTGACATTTGATCTATTGTTTGCATATCAATACTTATTTAATTCATAAAATTAGTTTTCTATTTCCGGTAATCGGGCAGTTGCATAAATTCATCTTTGTTGGTGACCACATCCACTTCATTTTGCGGGATGGGGCGGTTTACGTGGTACGGCTTCATCCTGGCGCGGACATCCGGATTGTGTTTCATGGCACGCTCATACAGTTTGCCTGTCCGTTTTAAGGTATACCACCTGAAACCTTCCATGCTCAATTCCCTCATGTTTTCATCTAAAATAAAATCCAGATCTATCATTTCGGGCGTCACCTCCAACTCTTTTCCATGCCCTTCCATCAGGGCTCTTGCTCTTAGCTGATTAATCAATGCTGCCGCTTCCTCTTTGTTGCCCAGGTACATCTGCAATTCGGCTTCTGCCAGATATATTTCTCCCAACCGACACCATATAAAATCTTTATGGCCTCTTTCGTCTTTTGCAAATTCACGGGAAGAATCCAGCAGTTTCAGATTGGTATGGTAACAGGAACGTCCATTCATGGTGGGTTCTCCCGTTTCAAGATTATAGATGTGATTCGTACCCTCCACGTACAATTCATGTTTTAGCGGATGTGTGTCCGCTCTTTTACGTCCGTCTTCCACTTCCCGGTCGGATACTGCGGTGAACCGCCGTATCAGCACCGTGTCTTCCAGTACCGGTTTGGCATCCCAGTTGTCGGGAACCCAGCACCAATACTGCTGCAACGAACCGTACAGCCGTTTATCGTACAGGCTGAAATTGCGAATCATAAATAAAGAGGGCATACACCACCTGTATTCACGCCCGTAATAGAGCGTGTGACTCCATAACGTAAGTATCGGCGCATTATCAACTGCAGACTTATTATACCATCCTACGCCATAACGATGTAATCCATTTGCTGTACCTTCATTGTATTTCAAGTCTGTAGAATATTGAACCGACCATATTATTTCATCATTCATCTGGTTATCCACATCGAATATCTCCGTATAGCCATCCAACAGCCGGTAGTTATAATCGGAACGGATAGATTGTGTCAAGGCCAATGCTTCCGTATAACAACGGTTCCGGGTGTATCCGGCTTGGCTTATTACTTCATCCGGATAACCGGATAGCGACATCAGCGATTTTACTTGAATAAATTTACGCACTCCTTCATTCATTCTGCCCCACTGACTGGCTTGAGGTGTCTTTAATCCGGTAGTTGCCACATTTAAATCTTCCAGAATTTGCCTATAAAATGTAGCAACACCCGGCTGGTATCCTTCTGTTTTAACTCCGGATGTGCTTTCTACTGTAAAGTGAGCTCCGTCTCCGTATGTTTCAACAATAATCCACATATAAAAAGCACGCAGGGCATGAGCTTCCGCTCTCAGTTCCGTTCTTTTCTCCTCGCTTAAAACGGCAAGTTCGACGGTCTCAATCGAAAGGTTTGCCACATTTAACGAATTATATAACTGACGCCAGAAATCCCGGTTCCAGCCATTATTTATCATTTGCGTATCATAGTATTCGCCAAAATACCTCCAGTCATTCCCGTTTACAGCTACCAATTGTTCGTCTGCTCCCATAGCGCCAAATAAATACAAGCGTTCCAGGAAATCCCGATGCGTGTTATACAAACTCTCCACAAGTCTTTCGCAGCCTTCAGCCGTCATTGAATAATTTGTCGTAATATTTCCTTTCGGATCTTCTTGCAGGAAATCCGAACAGGAATAGAAGCTTCCGACGAATGGCAACAGTATTATTGCCCAATATTTTATTTTCATATTTTTCATCTGTTTAAAAATCAATATTAATGCCCATTGTATAAATGGTAGGAATATTATAGTCGAAGTTAGGAGCCTCCGGAGTTACGTCTTTTGCACAGGCTTTATATAAATAACCGAGATTCCTGACCTGTCCATATAGCCTCACTCTGTGTATCCGCCAATTGGCAGGAATATGCGAGACGAAGTTGTACCCAATCGTAATTTCCTGAACTTTTATATAATCGCCTTTCATATATCCTCCTGCTCCACTGAATGGATCATATCCGCTTAATTTGTCTGCACGGGTAAATTCACTGGTGGGATTATCCGGTGTCCAGAATTTGTAGCTGGACGGCATCCACCGCAGGCCGTCTCGCGTAATCATTCCCGCATAGGTGTTCGGATGAATAAGATAACCGAAAGTCATATTCAGGTTGATAGCGGCGTCGAAGTTTTTCCACTGAAACGTATTGTAAAGGGAAGACACTATCTTGGGGTCCCGTTGCCCTAAAATAATTTTGTCCAATTCTCCTATGCCCCCGTCGTTATTCTGGTCTTTCACTTTTATATCCCCGGGCGTCGATCCGTATTTTTGGGCTTCTTCGGCTTCATGCAGTTGCCAGATACCTATTTTCTCGTAATCATAAAAAACGCCTAACGGCTGCCCTATAAACCATGAATTGTTGCGCAAATCTCCCCCACCTAGCAATTCTGTAATTTTACTCCAGTTACGGGCAAAAGTCAGGGTTGTTTCCCACGAGAACCGTTTGGTTTTTAAAGTGGCCGCCTGAATATTGAATTCTACACCTCTGTTTTCGGTTTTACCGATATTTTGCCACACTTGAGAAAAACCGGTAAAATAAGGCAAGGTACGCTGCATCAGCAAATCGCTTGTTTTTGTCAGGTATCCTTCCACATAACCGGAAATACGGTTGTTTAACAAACCAAAATCTATGCCGAAATTGGCTGTTCTCGATATTTCCCAACTTAACTGGTTGTTCGGAATCATGGATGGACGGTAAGCAAATATTTTGTTCTCGGCATCTTCTCCAAAAAGATACGCATATCGCGTAAGCCCTGCAATGGTTTGATAGGGATTAATAGCCGAGTTTCCCACCGTGCCGTAAGACATTCTGAATTTCAACGAATTTAACCAGTCCCGTTTCACAAAGAAGTCTTCTTCTGAAATACGCCAAGCTACGCCTCCCGAAGGGAAAAAAGCCCACTTATTCCCCTTGGCCAACCGTGACGATCCATCTACCCGTATCGCTATATTGGCATAGTATTTATCATGAGAATCCCATCGAAGTCTGGTTAGGAATGAGGCCAATGTCCATTTCTCGTAGCCGCTGCCGAGCTGAATGTTTGCATCAGCCGTACCCAGATTGTGATACATGGTTTCGGACACCGGCTGGTTTTCAGCGCTCATGCTTCCGGTTTCCTTTATGTATCCGGTAGCTTCAAAGACACCATCCAGAGTAAAATGATGTTTTCCGAACGTATTATCATAAGACAGAATATCATTAAAGGTATATTCCAGTTCGTTTTGATATCCTTTCCCTGCTTTCGGCTGTACACCTCTTCTTTCGTACGATTTCCTGCCGAAAAAATAGCCGTTTTTGCGATCGATTACATTGTAGGATATGTTCGCCCGGTTATTTAAGTGAGACGAAAATTTGATATTCAAATATCCTGTCAGATACGCGGCATTCGTTACAAATTCATTACTGTATTCCTCTTTTACATAGTTTGCCAGTATGTTATAACCCGACGTGTTTTGCGGTGCCGGATAGTAATTCATCGTACCGTCTTCATTATAAGGGATAGCCAGAGGCGTCATGTAGGTAAGCATTTCAGCATACTCCGTCATTCCCTGGGTTACATTATTCTGCAAGCGGGAAGATAAGCCTATGGAGACATATTTATTTATTTCGTGATCCAGGTTTAACGTGATATTGAACCGGTTGTTGAAATTAATCCTGGAATATCCTTCATCGCCGGTATAGTTTATGCCCAGGTGGAATTTTGTAACCTTATTTCCACTGCTTACACTTGCGTAATGACTTTGCGTCTGTCCGTTCCTGTAAAGCAAATCTATCCAGTCCGTAAAATTCCTGCTTTTAACCACAGCCATTTCTGCCGGCTCGAATACTTCTTCATCTGTGAAGGGTTTATCCCAACCGTTCCTGTACCTGAATCCATCCCTGCGGAACTGGATATATTCGTCTCCACTTTGCATTTCAACGCGGTTAGGCACTCGGAGTCCCCAATAGCCGTTGTACGATATTTTCGTTTTTTGTTCGCCTGTTTTCTTTGTCGATATCAAAATAACGCCATTCGCACCCCTTGATCCGTAAATAGCCGTACTTGCAGCATCTTTCAAGACTTCCACCGATTCGATATCATTGGTATTGACAGACTCCATGCGTCCGGGTACTCCGTCTACAATGACAAGCGGGTCGTTGCTGGCATTCAGCGAACGGTTTCCCCGGATCCGTATGGAACCGGACTGGTCTACTCTGGAGGAAGACACCACATTCATTCCCGCTACTTTCCCTTGCAGAATATCGGTGATATTGTTCGACGATACGGAAGCTATTTTGTCTCCCTTCACGCTGGAAACGGCTCCGGTAAGATCGGATTTCTTCATTGTACCGTACCCTATTACAACAATTTCGTCCAGGTTCCTGTTCTCCTCTATTAGTGTAATGTGTACCGTACTGCGATTCCCGGTATTTATTTCCTGGGGTATGTAGCCTATATACGTAATTTGCAGCACGGCATCCAGGGGAGCCTCCAGCGTAAAACGGCCATCTATATCGGAAATACTTCCGGTGCCGGCGCCTTTAAGCAGTACGTTTGCCCCGATTACCGGTTCTCCTTTTTCGTCTACAATAACACCTGTAATCCGCCGGGATTGCTGCGTGGCCGGAGCTTTAGCAGAAAGTGTCCGGTGTTTTTTCATAATAACGATATGATTGCCGTTCAATTCAAAAGTAACCGTCTGATCGCGCAGTATCGCAGTCAATACATTTCTTACGGTTTCGTTTTCTGCATGTATGCTTACTTTACGATTCACATCCACATCTTTCTGCGCATACCAGAAAGAATAACTGGTTTGCTTCCTGATTTCCGAAAAGATATAATTCACGGTTTGATCCTGTGCGTGGATAGAAACCCTTGCTTCCTGTGAAAGAGAAGAGGCGGACAGCGAAAGACCTCCACAGAAAAGCAAACAAACCAATATTTTCACACGAACAAAAACCCATTTGCCGTTCAACACCGGGCACAGGTATACACCACTCTGATTTTTTTTATACATTTGTATCTGATTTGAAGTTAATAGTCTAAATTTTAAATCGCTATGAACCGGAAGGATGTGGGAGCATCCTCCGGTTTTTTCTTTTCTGTCATTTTTTCATACGCATCCGTTTTTAGGTGAAACAATTTCAGTACAATCTCAAATGTCTATTATATTTCCCGTTATCTGGTATTTAAATTCCCCATCTGTCGACATTACATTCAGTATCTGTTCGACGGTTTCTCTCTTCACAAAATCTCCCGTGAAACGCTGTTCTTTTATAGATGCCTTGTGGATATTGACTTTTACATTGAAACTCCGTTCCAGTGAATGGATTATCCGCGCAAAGGTTTCTTTTTCGAAAACCAGCCTGTTCTCTATCCAGTCAAGCGCATTGGCGGTTGCTTTGTGTTTAATTTTCAGTTGCCCGGAATGAGGGGTATATACGGCCACGTCTTCGGGAAACAGCAAAACAGGTTTTGCATGATGCGCATCCGTCATTTCGACAGACCCACCGTGACCTCCCTGTTTTCCTTATACGCATTTATGTTGAACTTTGTTCCTGTCACCCGTACCTCAAGGTCTCCCAAAGAAACGATAAACGGGCAGTCTTTACGGTAGCTCACTTCCATGCAGGCTTCGCCCGACAGACGCACTTCCCGCCGGCTTTCTCCAAAACCGGAATTATATTGAAGAGAGGATCCGGAATTAATCCAAACTTTTGTCCCGTCGGGCAATGCGACCTGAACCCTGGAACCGTTGGGTACATTTATTTCCGAAAAAGATAGCGCCTGCTGTCCTGCAGAGGGAGAAGTAAAATAAGGTCGGAAAAAATAAATCAAACAAAGGAAAGCGATAAAAGCAGCCACCGACGCTACGTAGAAAAACCGCTTCAAGGTGCGCTTCCTTCCGGAGTTTTTTTGTCCGGCTATACGGATACGTTCCTTAAACAGACGGATGGCTGCTGATGCGTCAAACAGGCTACTCCTGTCTGCGGCATCCAGCGCATTCCATATTTGCTGAAACTCGCAAAACTCTTTCAGGTCGTTTTCCGATTCATTCAGCCTGTCGAAAAACTGCCGGCGGGATTCCTCCGGCAGATTGCCTGTCAGGCAGGCTATCATCAGGTCGTGCAGCGACTCCTTATGCAAACGATACGGATTCATTCTGTCTTTCCGAATAGTCGGGCGAGGTGACGGTCGTAGATGTTTTGGGCGACCTGACGGCCTACCGTTTCTTTGTTTTTCTCCAGCGCCCGCGTATATTCCACTCCATATTCGGCAGCCACCTTGTAGGCTACGTGTATCAGTTGGCGGAAGTCCGGGTTGTAATCGGGATGTCCGGGGATGTGGCGGAGCGTACCGGCCAACTTATCGCCCGTCCATCCGTTCACTTCTTCCGGAAGGGGAAGGCGTTCCTTGCGGATGTCAATCACGGTGGCATACGGGCTGCACAGTTCGTCGAAACGGGCCAGAGCCCCGGCATAGATGGCTTTGGCCAGAGCGAGGGCTTCGCTGTCGGCGGAAACGGCCAGCCCGGTGATTTCTTCGAGCCAGGTGGTTCCGGCCGTCTTGACGTGAATACCCTTGCCGTATTTCCGGATGAGCGAACCCATCAGCGGATATATCGAGAATTTGTCGCTGCCGGAGTGGATGCTCAGCTTCAGGTTGGCCGGCAGGCCAAATCTCTTCACGGCAAAGTCTATCACCAGCAGGTCTTCTTCAAATTCCTCGGCGAACTGTGCCGCATCGCCGGCATAATCCACGCCCTTGTTGAAGCGCCCGGTAAATTTGGGGGCAATCGTCTGGGCCGGGATTCCTTCGCCGGCAATCGCGCTCAGGATGAAAAACATCTCTACGGGCGACTGGGCGTCGTTCACTTCGTCCATCGAGACTTCGGTCACAAAGGCGCCGGCGCCTTTGACCCGCTCAATATGGCGGTATATCTTCCCTGCTTCCTGCACGGCATACAGGAATTTTTCGGCAATATGCCTCAGCAGCTCATCCGACACGTCAAACGGTTCGCCTATTCCCGGTATGTGCAGCATCCCGATGTACCGACTGTTTCCAGCCACAAAGGCGTCGATGTCGGCAGGGAGCGCTTTTTTTCCTATAAAGTCGGCCACATCCAGCGTAAAGAAATCAGAACAGTCGATAAACCGGTCTACATTGCTTAGGTTGATATGGTCTGCATCCACAAAATAGCTTCCCTTATAATTCAGTGCCTGCACCGCACGGTCGGCTTCGCTCCGTGTATCGGCGGGGGTAGAGTGTACAATGGCATGTTCGCGGTTCGATTTGTTCCATACAGGTACGATTTCGATACCCCATGTATTGCTGCCCTGCATCAGGGCTTTCAGTTGGGCTTCGCCCTGACGGGCAAAGCGATCTCCGATTCCGAATGAATATTTTCCCAATTCCATATTTATATATTATGATTATCGTATATGATACCTAAATTCATTTTTGTATGTGACCGAAGCCACTAACACCCGCTCAAACTGCTGCTCACCAAAGTATCTGCGATTGAATTTGTAGCAAAACTCATTCA
>JAISMW010000043.1 GCA_031276545.1 Tannerellaceae bacterium | reverse complement strand
AAAAGAGCGCCCTGTACGTTCCGAACACCAAAGAGTGGTTCCCGTAATTCCGATAAGTATGAAGCCATATCGGGCAGTCAATCCGGCTCATCACTCCGGGAGCGCTGTCATACCGGTAGGCATACGTTGCGACAACTTCCCCGGTTTCGATACAGCAGATTTCTTCTTTCAGCAATTGCTTAGCCGAAGTATCCCAAGTATAGCGCGTAGAGTATTCGCCCTCTTTTATTTTCGTCTGCACTCCGCCTTCTCCGATAGAATAAACGCCCGTTTCCGTAATGCTTACGGGAAAAAGATTCGCGTCAAGTTCGATTTCCTTCACCACAAAAACATGACCCGCCGGATCCCCTCCGCTTTCGGCAATGATTTTCCGCTCCCCGGTCCTTTCAAATCTTGAGTAGCCGTTGCCATCCGCTATTTCCGGATCCGTCGGACTGATCAGCAGAGCAGACAATTCGCTTCCTTCGTAAGTAAACTCAATAGTCGAACCGGAAGCATTTTCCGTAATTCGCTGCAGTCGGTCGGCCTGATATGAAAAAGACACGACGGTACTGTTACTGCACGTAATCCTGACAGGTTTGCCGGACAACAAACTATCATCGTCCTTGTTGCACGAAACGATCCCGCCCAGCATGGAAACAAACAGGAAATAAAGAAATAAGCTTTTTTTGTGTCTCATAAAAATAAAATGAATAGATGAATAATTTTGCAAGCAAAGATAGGGGAAAAAATCCGCAGTACGCCTTTCGTCCATCAGCCATTCATCGTCTCTTAAACGTCTTACCAATCTCGCCATAATCGGAAGGAGGTACTTCTGCAAACGGAACAGCCCCTCCATTTCCGAACGAAAATTTATCCGTTATTAAACTTCAATTGATTTTTATATGACACAAAGGCAAGCATAAACCTGTCAAATAACTATTCGCCGAAATCTCTACTCATCATTCTTTTACCCCGCACTGCACTTTGCCTGTACGGGGTAATGCTAATTATTTATTTCGTACCCCAAGAGAGAATGACGATTAAAATCCTATTTTGATTTGTACGCCTGCCGTGGCAGGATTTCCGCCGATAAAGGTGGGAAAGCCGATGGCGTTGCCGCTGTTTCCGGCGTCAATGATATATTTCTCGTTCAGTATGTTCCTGCCGTAGGCTCCAATTTCCCAATACCATTTCCGGGCAGGACTGCCCAAGCGTATGCCGGCCGTAAAGTTTAGCAGTCCGTAGGCCTTTTGCGTGAGCAGCTCGTCGTTGCTGTCTTCGAAATAGGTTTTCGACTTGTAGGAGAAGGAAGGGCGCAGATACACCGTCTTTCCGTTCCGGAGAGGACAGGAAAGGTCTGCGCCTGCCGAAAACGTGTGCATGGGCGTAAGCCGGAAACGGTGTCCGGCGTATTCCTGCTCATTGCCGTCCTCGTCTCTGTCGTTAAACTTCCCGTCGATGAAGGCGTAGGTGGCCGAGACCTGCACTCCGGGCATGATCATATACCTCAGGCCGGTTTCCAGGCCGAAGGTATGCGCCCGTCCGGCGTCGCCGGGCTGGTATTCGGGGGTAAGCCCTTCCCGTTGCCGCAGGGAGTTGGTTTGGAAATGATTCCAGTCGTAATAATAAGCCGCCAGGTCGTAGCTAAAGCGTCCGTCGGCCAGGATGCCTTTCACTCCGGCCTCGTAACTCCAGATAATTTCCGGCTGAAGGATTGTGGCGCTACCCGGTTCTACAAAAACAACGCCCGGCCGGCGGCCTCTGGAGACACTCAGATAGAGATTGTTTCGCCGAATCATGTAATTCAGGGCGGCACGCATGACGTAGGAGTAGAAATCCTTGGAGGCCGATATCTTCCCGTCCGATACGGCTACCATCAAATTGGGCGATCCGTTCAGCAGGAGGCCGAAAATGCTCGGTTGTTCCGAAGCCGCCGCCTCATAGCCGCCCACCTGATGCTCGTAGCTAAGCCGCAGACCTGCCGTCAGGCTAAGCCTGCGCGTCATATCCCAAGTGCCGTCGGCAAATAGTTCCGTTGCGCTGTTAATCCCGGTGTTCCGGTATGTTTCGGCATGATACTCGTTCAGCGGATGGCGGGAAAGCAGATCAATGGTGCCAATCAGTTGTTGTCGGGTGTCGGCAGGCAGGGATGCCAGGATTTGTTCCAGTTTCAGGGGCATTCCCGTTTGTTGGCTGAAGACTTGTTCCAATGTTGTGCGTATATCGGGCAGATGCGTTGCCACGTTCGGCTTCCCGCCGGTAAGCGCCGGCGTCGGCGGAAACAGCAGGTCGGCAATAGCCGTTATCTGTTCGGAAGGAAAGCCCGTTGCTCCAAACTGTGCAGCGAGCATCTGCCGAAGTATGCCGGAGGTATAGGCCGTATAAAGCGCCTGTTCGTCGATACGCATGGGCACTTCCTGCGAGTTGTCTTCGTAGAAATAGCTTGCACCTGCGAAAGCCGAGATATTATTGCCGTTGGTATAATTCAGACGTATCTCCTGGCTGAACTGTTTGCCTCGGGCGATTTCCGAAACCCACAGGATGGGCGAAGCGGTGCCGTCGGCATCGAACGATTCGTCGGAATGGAATGCCCGGAAGCCCGAAATGGACGAGAGCTTGAGGTTCGGACTGAGGTCGTGATTGATCAGCAAAGCTCCTCCGCCCACGTTCCTCTTTATATACAGATTCTCTCCCTGCTCCAAGTCGGCCATGCTGTTGGGGTCTGTATCTCCGCCGGCCGGCGCATACTGTCCGCTCTTGAAGGAAGTGCCCGGATAGTTGTCCCGCTGAAAGTCGGCCACCAGGTCTATCATCGTATGGTCTCCTGCAAACAAACGGGTGGAATTGCGCAGGGCGAGGGTACTTTTCCCGTTCAGACGGCCTCCCGAAAGATTCCGGATAAAGCCGTCCCGATCTTCACCGGCAAACGCGAAACGATTCAGCAAACGGCCTGTTATGACAGGGGTATTTACAAAGCCGCTCAACTGTTTCCTGTTGTACAGCCCGTATCCGGCCGACAGTTCGGCGCTCAGGCGGTTGACCGGTTTTTTGCGGACAAGATGGAGCGCACCTATTTCGGCGCCCCGCCCGAACAGCGTTCCCTGAGGCCCCTTTACCACTTCAACCCGCTCCAGATCGAACAGCTCTACCACCGATCCGCGGGTACGCGAAATAGACACGCCGTCCTGATACACGGATACCCGTGGCTGCGAGCGGGAATCTCCATCGTCCGACGTAACTCCGCGTATCACGTATCCCGGATCGTTGGGGCTTTGCAACTGTATCTGCATACCCGGTATAAATTCGGACAGTTCGTCCAACTGTCTTACATCAAGTTTTATGATGGCGTCGGATGACAGGGCGCTTATGGTAACGGGAACTTCCACGTGGCTCTGGTCTCTTTTCTGTGCACTTACGACCACTTCCTGCAAGGTACCCGAATACAGGGCTGCCGAATCGGGCGTTTCACTCGTTTGCTGTCCATACAGCGAAACAGGTAAGCAAAATGTTAATATCCATGTCATTGCTTTCATACAGATAATTTATTATCAGGTTATTTTCGTGCCGCCAAAGTAAAGATGCGGATGTGACAATGCCGTCAACAGAAAAAGAAATTTCCGTTACATCGTAAAAAAGACGGGCGCCACTCCCTCCATACGGGAGCAAGAACCGGCTACCGTCCTTCACCGTCGCGAGTACCGGCGCCACCACGAGAATTTATATTGTATGCAGAAAAACATTTTCTCATCTATAGTATGACAGAGGATGCCGGCCGCACGGTATCCATTCATCGCAATCCGGGGGGGCTTCGCAGAACAGTTCTTCATACGTCCTCAAGCGCCATCTGTCTCCCGAAAGAGCGGTCAGATAAAGATGGGTATATCTCCCGTATTGGTATATCATTTCCCGTTTACAGGTTTTTTAGTTGAACCGTATTCGGATTCGTACCGGTTTTTCCATATCGGTACCACTTATTGTTAAGCATCAGAATAGAATCATTTTTCAGTTTCCAATATCCGGTCATTTCCGCATCCTGTTTTCAATAAAGTCACCGGCTTTCCTGTCTAAAGTCAGCACGCAGACATACCCGTCCCTGTCCATATACAGAAATTCCGGCGCTCTCCTTTTCCTCCTGAAACACCGCAAGAACTCCGGTCCCGTCTTTTTAGCGGTTAAGCTTTCAGAAACTGTAACATAAAAGTTCGGACTTACTCATACTGTCATAATAATAAACCGTATCATTTCTGAAACTCTCCAGATAAAACATCTTCCTGAATACCGGAAAGACATGAATACGATAATTTGACAGATCGATTCTTGCAAGATTAAATCCCGTCTTCCGGAATTTCTCTTTAAACACCGGAACGATCAGCATAGATTCATTAAAAAGAAACGGAGCGCCGAATGTATATTCCGGCAATACATATTCGTTTATCTTCATATTTCTGACAGGAATATCCATGCCGGAAAGTTGTTCCGTAAGAACATATTCCACCCTTATTCCTTTCCCGCTGATAACAGTCCGGAAGTTGAACGGAGTATCCGTTTCCGAACTTTTCTCCGGACCCTTAATATCCGTATAAAGCAATACATCCTTCTTCATTGTACAGTAATGAAACAATCTATTGCCACAAAGTTCCACCAGTTCAACATACCGCCGAGGTATTCCCAAATATTCAATCCTGCAGTTATCCAAAACATCCAGTCTGCATATCCGGAAATCCCCTTTTTCCATATAACCCAATAAACGATGTTCCATAACGGATGCATACAAATACCCGTCCGCATAGATAAAAGGGCCGCAGCATCCGGTCAAAACAAGAGCGCCATTCCTCATCAAGCGACCGACACACGGCCCTCCCTGACCTATTTCGCTATAGTC
Organism: Tannerellaceae bacterium; assembly: GCA_031276545.1. The sequence continues at coordinate 28,454 of JAISMW010000043.1, read as the reverse complement.
GGAACAGGAAAACCTTATCCCCTGAATGTCGGCCTCAAAAGCTGTATTCCACGTGTTTTTCTCCTGCATAATCTATTGTATAACTGAAGCTATTCCTGCAATAATTCCCAAACAACCGGAAAATGCCGGAATCTGCCGTAAAAGTAACGGATTTTTAAGAATGGAGAATGGAAGATGGAAAATGGAGAATTTATACGGTGTGCGGAAAATATTTTTTTATCCGTACTATGACAGAGATACTTTGACAAATGCTGTAATGCCTTCATAATTTCATGAAGATACTATTTTAAATGTAATCATATATTTGTATTCGGACGAAAATACTACTTCAAATACAATAGCATCTTCATTTCTGAACAAATATACTATTGCAAATGAAACAGTGCATTTGTTTCCGAACGAAGGCACTGTTGCAAATGCAACAGTACTTTTGTTTCTGAACGAAGGTATCGTTGCAAATGAAATAGTACTTTTGTTTCCGAACGAAGGCACTGTTGCAAATGAAATAGTATTTTTGTTTCCGAACGAAGGAGCTGTTGCAAATGAAATAGTACCTCTGCCATATCGGCGAAGCAACTTCTGCAAATACAGCGCTACCTCCGTAGCAGGGCAAACGTACCGTACATTTAATCTTTAGCGATTCGCGGTGAACAGTTAGCGGTTCGTGGTTAGCGAACGGTGGCAATGAAACACCTTCCTGCCGTTCTTCCATTGCTCACGTTCCGCTGTTCACGAACCGCTAACTGCTAATCACTAACCACGATGAGCTGTTCACGGCTCACTATTCTTTCCCGCCTAAAATAATAAACGGCTTGTTCTTACCGTTATTAAAGGCAAATCAGCAGAAGGGACTATCATGATTGAATATATAAAAGGTGAAATTACGGAGCTTGCTCCGGCACGGATGATCCTGGAGTGTGCGGGCATCGGCTATGAACTGAATATCTCGCTTCATACGTACAGCGCCTACAACGGGAAACGGCAGGGAATGGTGTATGTCTATGAGGTGATTCGCGAAGATGCCCGTTTGCTCTACGGCTTTTCTGCCAGGGAGGAAAGGGAACTGTTTCTGATGCTTACCTCTGTGTCGGGGGTTGGGCCTAATACGGCGCGCACGATACTGTCATCATATCCTCCCCTGGAACTGATGCAGATTATCGCTTCGCAAAATGAAACGGCACTTACCACCGTGAAGGGTATCGGACTGAAGACGGCACAGCGTATCCTGGTGGATCTGAAAAACAAGGTGAAGCAGGTGGATACCGCCACCGCGTCGGGAGCTACCGCTATGGGAAATGCACGCGTTGTGGAGGAAGCTGTGGCGGCCCTGGTGATGCTGGGATATCAGAAGGCTGCTTCGCACAAGGTGGTGATCGCTATTCTGAAGGGTTCGCCGGCTCTGCCCGTGGAACAGGTCATCAAAAGCGCACTGAGAATGCTTTGAATGGAAAGGACACGCAAATATGTGATGATACCGGCGGTGGGATTGCTTATCGCCGGATTCTTTTCGCTCTACGCCTACCGTCCGGCTTACGCTGCTCCGCGTCCGGAGGTATGGCAGGATGATACGGTTCCGGCGCGTTTTCCCGTGGCCAAAACAATGCCGGAAGAATACCTCGACGTGGAAAGGCCGCTGCCCGCCGACCTGCGCGACCCTGAGAACGTGAAGACGTCCATCGAATACGACCTCCGCACGGGCGCCTACCTGATCCGTACGCGCATCGGAGACACGGAGATAGGGACACCCCTGAAGCTGACTCCCGACGAATACCTGCAGTACAATATGCAGCAATCCATGCGCTCCTATTTCCGGCAACGGAACGAAGAGGAATTCCAGAAGGCGGCAAACAGCGAGTTCAACATCATGGACATGCAGTTCGACATCGGCCCGGCCGACAGGATATTCGGCAAGGGAGGGGTGCGCGTGCGTCCGCAGGGATCGGCAGACCTCAAACTGGGGCTGAAACAGAACAAAACCGAAAATCCCTCGCTGCCGGTGAGGGCGCGAAACCGCACGCTCTTTAACTTCGACCAGGACATTCAGTTGAACGTGCAGGCCAGCGTAGGGACGAAGGTGAACTTCGGAATGAACTACAATACCGAGACTTCGTTCGACTTCGACTCCAAGCGGCTCCGGCTGGCCTACGACGGCGAGGAAGACGAGATAGTGAAATCCATCGAGGCCGGAAACGTAAGCATGAGCACGCGCAATTCCCTGATTCACGGAGGGGCGGCGCTGTTCGGCGTCAGAACCGACCTGCAGTTCGGCAAGCTGCGCATCAATGCGCTGCTGGCCCAGCAGGAATCGCAGTCGCAAACGGTCAATTCAAAAGGCGGCGTACAGACGAAGCCTTTCGAGATTACCGTCGACGGATACGATGAAAACCGGCACTTCTTCCTTGGTCATTATTTCAGGGACACGTACGACTTTGCCCTGGAGCAACTGCCCTATATCCGCTCGGCCGTCAGCATCAACCGCGTGGAAGTGTGGATTACCAACAAGCGCAGCAGTTTCGATCAGGCACGCAATATTGTGGCCTTTACCGACCTGGGAGAATACAGGGAAATAGGCAATACCGCCCAGGTTCGTCCCCAGGGCTCGCTCGCCATCCCCTACAACAATGCCAACACGCTGTACCGGCGACTCCTCGACGAATTTCCCGACGCCCGCGAGAGCAGCCGGGTGAATCAGGTGCTGGGCGGCATCATGGAAGGTAGCCGCGACTACGAAAAGATAGAAAGCGCGCGCCTGCTGTCGGAATCGGAATATACGGTGAACCGGCAATTGGGGTACATCTCGCTGAACATGCATTTGCAGCCCGACGAAGTGCTGGCCGTGGCGTTCGATTTCCAGTACAACGGTACGGCCTACCAGGTGGGCGAGTTCTCTACCGACAATACAAACGAAACCGGCCGTACGCTCTACGTAAAACTGCTGAAAGGAACCTCCCTGTCGCCCGACATGATGTGCTGGGATCTGATGATGAAAAACATCTATTCGCTGGATGCCTATTCCGTACAGAAGGAAAAATTCCGCCTCGACATCCTGTACCAGAGCGATACGACGGGGACTTACGTGAACTACCTGCCGGAGGGCGACGTGAAAGACCAAATCCTGCTGAAGGTGATGAATGTAGACCGGCTCGACGCGAAGAACGAACCCTTTCCCGACGGCTTTTACGACTTTGTGGAAGGCGTTACGGTACTGCCCGCCAACGGGCGCATCATCTTCCCGGTGATAGAGCCTTTCGGCTCGCATCTGCAGGCAAAAATAGGGGACGCAGCGGTGAGCAGTAAATACGTCTATCAGGAACTGTATGACTCCACCCTGACGGTAGCCCGCCAGATAGCCGAGAAAAATAAATTTATCCTGCGCGGGGAATACAAGGCCTCGTCGGGTTCCGAGATACAGTTGGGAGCCTCGAACGTAGCGCGGGGATCGGTTCGCGTCACGGCCGGCGGACAGTTGCTTGCCGAAAACGTAGACTATATCGTAGACTATACGTCGGGCATCGTCACCATTCTGAACGAAGGCATCATTGCAAGCGGTACACCCGTAAGCGTGAGCCTGGAGAACCAGTCGTTCTACAGTATGCAGCGTAAGACCCTGATGGGTCTCGACCTGAACTACCAGTTCGGCAAGGACTTCAGCCTGGGAGGCACCATCATGCATCTGTCTGAAATGCCCCTGACCACCAAAACGGCTTTCGGCGACGAATCCATCCGCAATACGCTTTGGGGGCTGAATACCTCGTACAAAACCGAAAGCCAGTGGCTCACCAATATGCTGGACAAACTGCCGCTGCTGACGCTCACCGCTCCCAGCCGGATTTCCTTCAATGCGGAATTTGCCCACCTGATAGCCGGACATTACGAGAACAAATATACCGGCCGGTATTCGTACATAGACGACTTCGAGTCCACGCAAAGCAGTTTCGACCTGCTGAATCCCTATCCCTGGAACCTGTCCGGTACACCGGTTGAAGACGGCGTAAACGGGACGTTTCCCGAAGCCGGGCTGGTGAACAGTACGGACTACGGCAAAAACCGAGCCCTGCTGGCCTGGTACTATATAGACGGTATGTTTACAAGGCCGAACTCTACCCTGGCGCCGGCGCATATCAAAAGGGACAAAGACCAGCTTTCGAACCACTACGTGCGTGCCGTGCGTGTGGACGAACTGTTCCCCGATCAGGAACTGGCCTACAACGAGGGGAATCTGCTGCCGGTCTTGAACGTGGCATTTTATCCGAATGTGCGGGGCCCGTACAACCTGGATGCCGACGGCATGAATCCCGACGGCACACTGAGCAGTCCGGAGAAACGCTGGGGGGGCATGATGCGCAAAATAGATCAGAGCGATTTCGAGGCGGCCAATATCGAATACATCGAATTTTGGATGCTCGACCCCTATCTCTACAAACCCAATGCCGAAGGAGGCGATTTGTACTTCAACCTCGGCGAAATATCGGAAGATGTGCTGAAGGACGAAAAGAAGTTTTTCGAGAACGGCCTGCCGATAGACGGCGATACCGCAAAAGTGGAATACACGGTGTGGGGAAAAGTGCCCCGCACGCAAAGTACGGTGTATGCCTTCGACAATACGGCAGGCGCCCGCCGGCTGCAGGATGTGGGATTCAACGGCCTCTCCTCGGAAGAAGAACAGACCTACCCTGCCTACGAAAATTACCTGATGAAGCTGCAGGAGAAACTCCAACCGGAAGTCTTCGAGCTGTTCCGCAAAGATCCGGCCGGCGATAACTTCCGCCACTACCGGGGAGCCGACCTCGACAGGGATGAGGTCGGCATCCTGGAACGGTACAAACACTACAACGGAACGGAAGGCAACAGCGCCGCCGCCGAAGACCAGCGCTACAACGCATCCTCGCGGACTACTCCCGATGTGGAAGACTTCAACCAGGATAACACCATGAACGAAAACGAACGCTATTTTCAGTACCGGGTGTCGCTCCGTCCGCAGGACCTGGAAGTAGGCTCAAACTTCATCGTGGGGAAGCGATCGGCCAAAGTGAACCTGGAGAACGGCGCCACAGAAACCGTCGACTGGTATCAGTTTAAAATTCCGGTGAAACAGTACACCAAAGCCGTCGGCTCCATCCGCGATTTTAAAACCGTCCGCTTCATGCGAATGTACATGACGGGGTTTCGCGATACCACCATCCTCCGCTTCGGCACCTTCGAACTGGTGCGGGGCGAATGGAGAGCCTATACGCAGGATTTGTCCAACCCCTCCATGCTTCCCTCCCCGGGAGCTACCTTGGATGTGGCGTCGGTCAATATCGAAAAGAACGCCAACCGTACCCCGGTCAATTACGTACTGCCTCCGGGAGTAACCCGCATGATAGACCCCGGCCAGCCGCAAATTGTGCAACAAAACGAACAGTCCCTCTCCCTGAAGATAACAAATTTGGCCTCGCAAGACGCCCGTGCCGTGTATAAAAGCACCTATTACGATATGAGGCAGTACAAGCGGATGCAGCTCTTCGTACACGCCGAATCGCTTATCGACGATGTAACGGGGCTGACCAATAACGACCTGTCGGTGTTCATACGCTTAGGATCGGACTACAAGAACAACTACTACGAGTACGAAGTGCCGCTCCGGCTGACACCCCACCGCGGCGACTATACCGCCTATCTGTCTCCGGAAGAGGTATGGCCGGCCGATAATATGATGGATTTCCGCCTCGAAGTACTGACAGACCTGAAACTGAACCGCAACCGCAGCAAGCGCTCCGGCCGGAACGACGTGACATTCCATACCGTATATTCCGAATACGACCCGGACAACACCAAAAACAAAATCAGCGTGGTGGGGAATCCCAGCCTGTCGGAAGTGAAGATCATCATGATTGGCGTGCGCAACAATTCGGGAGAGGTCAAGAGCGCGGAAGTATGGGTGAACGAACTGCGCCTGACCGATTTCAGCGAAGACGGCGGATGGGCGGCAAACGGCAATCTGAACATCGCCCTGTCCGACCTGGGTTCCGTGAACCTAAGCGGACGTATGGAAACCGTCGGGTTTGGAGGACTGGACCAGTCTGTAAACGAACGCCGCCTGGACGACTACACACAGTACAGCGTGGCCGCCAACGTGGAGCTGGGACGCTTCTTCCCCGAAAAAGCCAAAGTAAGCATACCGCTATACTATGCCTACTCGAAAGAAATCATAGACCCCAAATACAACCCCTTAGACCAGGATATAGTCCTTAAGGACGCGCTGGATGCCGCTACACGTGCGGAAAAGGATTCCATCATCAGCTTTACGCGCGAGCGCTCCGTTATCAAAAGCGTAGCATTCAATAATATCAAAGTGGACATCAAAAGCAAAACACCGATGCCCTACGACCCTGCCAACTTCAGCATAGGCTATTCCTACAGCGAGAATCAGCGAAACAGGCCGGACGTGGAGTACGAAACCACCAAAGATTACCGTGGCAGTTTCACCTATAATTATACGCCGTACCTCCCACCCTTCCGCCCCTTTGCCCAACTGAAAAAAGAGAACGGATATACACGCTATGCCAAGCAGTTGAGCATAAACTATCTCCCGGCAAACATCAGCTTCCAGACCTCCATGATGCGCAACTATTATGAAATGCAGATGCGCAACCTGAACAATCCGGAATCTCAAGACAGAAGCAATCTGCTTTCCTTCAGCCAAAATTTCTTTTGGGACAGAGCTTTCAATTTAAACTGGAATTTCACAAACAGCCTCCGGGCTACCTTCTCGTCGGGCACCAATGCCCGTATCGAAGAGCCCCATGTGCAGGTAAACAAAACGCTGAATCCGGACAAATACCAGGTATGGAAGGATTCCGTAGAACAAAGCATCCGTAGCCTGGGAGTCCCCATGAAATACGACCAGCGACTGAATCTCACCTATACGCTGCCTTTCCAGTTCATCCCGATCCTCGACTGGATAAATGCTTCCGTGATGTACAATGCCGCATACAATTGGGACCGCGGCGCCGTAATAGACCGGACGGTCGAAATAGGCAATTCCATCCGCAACCAGCGGCAGGTAGATGTACAGGGCAGCTTCAATTTGCAGAGTTTTTACAATAAGAATAAATTCCTGCGGGGAATCAACCAGAAATCCGGAGGATCCACACGCACACAGACACCGGCCGCCCGGAAACCGAAGGAAATAAAGATAGAGAAAACCGTACAGCTCAGCCCCGACAGCGCCACGGTCGTACAGCATGACATGCTGTCCAAACGGCTGATTGTAACGGCACGGGATGCCAACGGGAAAGCCTACCGGATACGCTTCAAACCCGTTGACTATGCCCGCATACGCATTGAGAACCGAGACTCCGTCAGCCTCACCCTGACACTCCGGATGGCTCCCGCTTCCACAGACCGGATCTTCTATAAAGCAGCCGAACACGGACTGCGCTTACTCATGATGGTGCGGCGCCTCAACATACAATATGCAGCCACGGACGGAATGATGATACCGGGATTCCGTCCGGAAGTGGGAGACATGTTCGGACAGGGACGTACCTTACACGGACTGGCGCCGGGAATAGGTTTCGCCTTAGGAGACGTAAACAGAGACTATATCCACCGCCTGTACGAAAGAGACTGGCTGATTATGAACCGAACCAATATATCCCCGGCAATTATCAGCGGAACGAAAAATTTGACCGTCAATATAAACCTGGAGCCGTTCGCCGGCCTGAAAATAGACCTGAACGCCAACCGCATGGATACGCGGAACACAGAAATACAGTATATGTACAGCGGAATGCCGGAAATCAGAGGAGGCACTTTCACCATGTCAACCATTGCCGCCGGATCCTTCTTTGAAGGAATGGGAAGCATGGCAAACGGCTACGCATCGAAGGTATTCGACCTGTTTCTGAAGAACCGCGACGTCATCTCCCGTCGACTGGAAAACCGCTATGCCGGAACAACCTATCCGAACACCGGCTTCCTGGCGAACACCTCCTGGGCCGGACAGCCCTACAATCCGGCGCTCGAAAACGGGAGCGTCAGCCGAAACTCCACCGATGTGCTGATTCCCGCTTTCCTGGCAGCCTATACGGGAAAGGATGCAAGCCGTATCCCGCTGAGCGCCTTCCCCGCCATTTCCTCCCTGCTCCCCAACTGGCGCCTTTCGTACGACGGTCTGACCCGTATCCCGGTCATCAGTAAATATTTCAAAAGCCTGCTGTTCACTCACCAGTATCGCTGCAACTATGCCGTAGGCGGCTTTTCCTCTTTCCTGAACTGGGCGGATGCCGGCCGGAACGACATGGGCTATATACAGGATGTACTGACGGGCAACCCTGCGCCATCATCCCCCTATAGCATTGCGTCGGTGAATATCACGGAAGGCTTCAGTCCGCTGATCGGGCTGGACGGTACCTTGCTGACCAACGTGACGCTTCGTGGCGAATACCGTACCACCCGCAACCTCAACCTCAACATCTCGTCCTTCCAACTGGTCGAATCACGTTCGGACGAAATAGTGATAGGAGCAGGATATAAACTCACAGAGTTCAATAAGGTATTAAAGATGAAAGCCGCCCAAAACTTCAGCAACGACCTTACCGTACGTTTGGATTTCTCGTACCGCAAAATGCAGTCCCTGATCCGCAAGATACAGGAGCTGATGACGCAGGCCACCAGCGGAAACATATCGAAGACCATCCAGTTCTCTGCCGACTACGGCATCAGCCGTTCGCTGGCCTTACGCGCCTACTACGACTTGCAAATCAACGAACCCCTCATCTCCAGCGCCGCCTATCCTACCTCTAACTCCAACTATGGAATCAGCATCCGCTTCTCTTTTTCCCAATAGGACAAATCAGTGAACAGTAAACAGTGAATAGTGAACAGTGAACAGTGAATAACGGATAGCAAATCAATGCTGTTTACTCAGTCAGTCAAAAAGACTTCTCCATGCTTGTCGATACTGCGTCTGGGTTTGGAAATTTCAAATGACTTTGCGTTTTGCACAAGGCAAACACATTAAAAAACAAACCCATTCCTGCCCTGCCGGTGTAATCCCGAAGCCATTTTATGCCCCCACCGAGCTTATGTGTAGCCCTACAAAATTTATGCGGGGCTACACCAAGCTTATACGGGGCTACACCAAGCTTATACGGGGCTACACCGAGTAAATGTGGGGACACCCGGAGCAAATGTGGGGACACCCGGAGCAGATGTGGGGACACCCGGAGCCTATGTGGGGACACCCGGAGCCTATGACTACTACAGACTGGTCTGCCCCTGAATATGACATCCATAGCTCTTTACTAAAGCCGCACGCCGCGGTTTGAAACCTCCTCCTGAAGGCGGTTCCGAGGGGACCTCCCTCATCTCTCACTGAACGCATCGAACTTCTGTTATTCAGGCAGAAGTCCGTTCGTGGCACACTATACCTTCACATCGCCTCCGGGAGCTTCCCTTTCATAACTGTTTATATGCAAACCGTGATAGCCGGAAGGATGAATCGGGATTGCTTCTTTTCCATCAATAAAGAGTATATTTGCGAAATTCAAATCATTTAAAAACATTACTGTTATGGGTAGAGGCATGTTTCGCTATTGGGCTGCAGGAATTATGTTCCTGTCCTGTCTGTTGTCGTGTGTACCAAGGAAAGAAGGGCAGGAGGTGCTGCGGCGCAGTTCGCCCGAAAAGGAGGGTATGCGTACCGTGGGGATTCTCCGTTTCCTGGAGGAGGTAAAATCGAAAGGTATTGATATGCACAGCCTGATGATTCTGAGGCATGGCAATGTGGTGGTGGAGGGCTGGTGGTATCCTTACCGGGCAAAGTACCGCCATATTATGCACTCGGTGAGCAAAACGTTTACGTCTACGGCTATCGGTTTTGCCGTGCAGGAAAACCGGTTGAGCGTAGACGACAGGGTTGTTTCTTTCTTTCCCGATGAGTTGCCGCCGGAGGTGTCGCCTTATCTGGAAGAGCTTACCGTGAAACATCTGCTCACCATGAGCGTGGGGCAGGATCCGGCGCCGGTCTTCTATATGTCCGAAGGCGACTGGGTGAAACGGTTTCTGGCTACTCCTGTCGTGCACCGGCCGGGGACGGTCTTCGGGTACAGTTCGTATGCTTCGTACATGCTGTCGGCCATTATCCGGAAGGTAACGGGGCAGACGGTGGAGGAGTATCTCCGGACGCGCCTCTTCGAGCCGCTGAATATAACCGATGTCCGGTGGGAAACCGATCCGCAGGGCAACAGCGCCGGCGGATGGGGTATGCGTATCCGGACGGAAGATATGGCCCGGCTGGGGCAGTTCTATCTGCAAAAAGGACAGTGGAACGGCAGACAACTGCTCTCCGAAGCCTGGATAAAGGAGGCTTCGTCCATTCAGATATACCAGCGTGACGGTCTGACGCTGGAGGAAGAACTGCACGACAACGGGGTGCAGGGATACGGATACCAGATATGGCGCTGCACGCATAATGCGTACCGTGCCGCCGGCGCCGACGGGCAGTTTATCATCGTCATGCCCGAACAGGACGCGGTGGTGGTCATCACCGAAAATACCGGCGATGAGCAGGTGCTGCGCCTGGTGTTCGAGCATCTGCAACCGGTGATGGTGGAAGGCGAATATATCGCCAGAGTAGAAGATACGGAAGAATTGTCGAGTATGCTGAGTTCCCTGGCTGTACCCGATCCTTTCCGCACTCCCGAAGAGCTGGAGGATATACCCCGGAATACGGTGCGTTCCTATACGGTGGAGCCGAACGATCGGGGGCTGCAATCGCTTTCTTTCGCTTTCGGTGAATCGGGCGATATACGACTGACACTGACGGCGGACAGCGCTTCCTTTGAGCTTCCCTTCGGACTGGACAACTGGCAGTATGGGGAGACGGAGAAGGAAAGCCCTTACTTCCACAATCCGCGAAAAAACCCCGAAGGGATGTCGCCTTTTGCCACGGCGGGATACGGAAGCTGGACGGCAAAGGATGAACTCCGGCTCCGGCTGCTTTATGTGGAAGATTACCAGGAGGAGACGTATACCTGCCGTTTTGAAGGAGACCGGGTAGAGGTCGGGGTGGACAACAGCGGCGGCTATCTCCATCCTGCCGTGCTGTCGGGACGCCTGCACTGATGCATTTATCTATTAATACCATTATATCATGAACACAACGTATGTAAACACATTGCTTGCCGGCCTCCTTTTCTGTGCCGCAAGTCTGCCGCTGTTTGCCCAGCAGGCTCCGCCCCGCCTGATTGTACGGGCGGACGATATGGGCGCTTTTCACTCTGCCAATACGGCATCCATTGCCTGTTACCGGGACGGCATCGAGACGTCGGTAGAGGTGATGGCCGTAGCCCCCTGGTTTCCCGAAGCGGCGAAGATGCTTCGGGAGAATCCCGGACTGGATGTGGGGCTTCACCTTGTCCTTACCAGCGAATGGGATCATATTAAATGGCGCCCGCTTACGCAATGCCCCAGCCTGACCGACGGGAACGGCTACTTCTATCCCATGGTGTCGCCCAATCCGGCCTATCCGGGACAGTCGCTGGCGGAAATAAAATGGAAGCTCGCGGAGATAGAACATGAATTTCGCGCACAGATAGAACTGGCGCTGAAAAACATTCCGCAGATAAGCCATATCACCGGCCACATGCTGTCTACCGGCTTCGACCGGGACGTGATTCTGCTGGCTAAGCGGCTGGGAGCAGAATACCATATTCCTGCCGTAGACTATGCCGGCGCTCCCGAAGAGTACGGTTTCACTTACGTCGGCTACGACGGACCCAAGAAGACTCCGGCCGAAAAGGAAGCCTCCTTCCTCAGCCTGCTGAACAGACTGGAACCGGGAAAGACCTATATGTTTCTCGACCATCCATCGTACGGCAATGACGAAATGCAGACGGTGGGACACACCGGATACGAGGAGGTCTCCGCAGACCGCCAGGGAGTGGTGGATTTATTCACCAGCGAAAGAGTAAAGCAGGCGATCAAGGAAAAAGGCATCACCCTGATGAATTACAACGAACTGCTGAAAGCCCTTCCGAGGAGCAGCTTCGCCGCCGAAAAGGTGGACGGGAAGGCAATCCCCAAATACCTGGAAGCCGTCCGGAAGGAAGGGCAGGATTTGCATAGCCTGATGATTCTGCGCCACGGCAAGGTGGTGGCCGAACAGTGGTTCGGAGACCATGCAGCCGGCAAACCCCACGCGCTCCATTCGGTAAGCAAGACGTTTACGGCCACGGCTGTGGGCTTTGCCGTAGCGGAAGGCAAGCTGAAGGTGACGGACAAGGTCATTTCCTTTTTCCCCGACAAACTGCCCTCCGAAGTAAACGACCACCTGAAGGCTCTGGAAGTGCGCCATCTGCTGACCATGTCGTCGGGGCACGACGTGGAGCCGGGCGATATCCGCCGTACGCAGGATGCGGACTGGGTGCAGGGATTCCTGGCCGCTCCCTTTGTACATAAGCCCGGTACCTTCTTTGTGTACAACAGCCTCGGCACCTATATGCTGTCGGCCATTGTGCAGAAAGTGACGGGCGAGAAACTGATCGACTACCTCTACCCCCGCCTCTTCCGCCCGCTGGGGATTACAGGCGCCGTATGGGACGAAAGTCCGCAGGGCGTCAATACCGGCGGCTGGGGACTGTACCTCAAGACGGAAGACCTGGCGAAGATGGGACTCTTCATCCTCCAAAAGGGGAAATGGAACGGCAGGCAGCTCCTGCCCGAAGCCTGGTTCGACGAGGCTACTGCTTCCCACATTGCTTCCCTTCCTGCCGGGCGACGTCCGGAGGAGGTCAATGCAAAGACGAAGGAAAAAGACTGGCTGCAAGGCTACGGTTATCAGATGTGGCGCAGCCGCCACCATTCATTCCGTGCCGACGGCGCCAACGGACAGTATATCCTTATCCTGCCCGAAAAAGATGCCGTCATCGTGACCACTGCCAATATCCCCAATATGCAAGACGAACTGAACCTGATATGGAAATATCTATTGCCGGCACTTAAATAACGAACAGATGAAAGACAAACATTCCATGACGAGGCGTCATTTTATCGCCTCTTCGGGAGCCGCTCTTGTAGGCGGTTCACTCCTTCAACCGGTGGCGGCTGTCCGGCCGGATTCCTCCCTCTCCTACTCCGTCCCTCAGACAGGCAGGAAACTCAAACTGGCCATGGTGGGAACCGGCTCGCGGGGAACCAGCATGTGGGGACGGGCATTGCTGTCCCGCTATTCCGACAGAATCGAATTCGTGGGGCTTTGCGACAGCAACCCCGGACGTGTGGAAGCCGGCAAAGAAATCATCGGCGCCGGCTGCCCGACCTTCAGCAACCTGAAAACGCCCATGACGGCCTTCGAGAAAATGATGAAGGACACGCAACCCGACCTCCTCATCGTCACCACGGTAGATGCCACGCACAGCGAATACATCGTGAGGGGTATGGAGCTTGGCGTCAATGTACTTACCGAAAAACCCATGACTACCGACGAACACAAGGTGCAGCAAATCCTCGACGCCGAAAAGAAGACCGGCCGGAAGACCCGCGTCACGTTCAACTACCGCTACTCTCCTCACCGCGCCAAACTCTGGGAACTGCTTCGCGCCGGAGAGATAGGAGAACTCACTTCGGTAGACTTCCACTGGTATCTGGACACGCGGCACGGAGCAGATTACTTCCGGCGCTGGCATCGCCTGGTGGAAAAAAGCGGTTCGCTGTGGGTGCACAAGGCAAGCCATCATTTCGACCTCCTGAACTGGTGGATAGACAGCGACCCCGAGACAGTCTACGCCCTGGGCTCGCTCGATTTCTACGGAAAGAACGGAACGCTGCGTGCCGAAAACTGCCGCACCTGTCCGCATACGCAGCAATGCAACTTCTACTTCCGGATTGATCGCCCCGCCATGTCGGCCGCCATGCAGGACGCAGCCGGTGTGACCCCTCGGCAGGCAGCCTCCGACAATCCCTACAAACGTCTGTATATAGACTGCGAAAAGTACGACGGCTACCTGCGAGACGGATGCGTATTCAAAAACGACGTCAATATATTCGACAAGATGGCAGCCACCATCCGGTATGTCAACGGCGTACAAGTGTCCTACTCGCTCACGGCCTATTCTCCCTACGAAGGCTACCGCATAGCCTTCAACGGCACAAAAGGACGTATCGACGCCTGGATTCAGGAATCGAACCCCACCGGAGACCGGGACTACGACGAGATTGTACTCCACAAAAACTTCTCGCGCCGGCAGTACATCCAGATACCTTACGGCACATCGGGTCACGGAGGAGGCGACGACCTGCTGCGCGACCAGATCTTCATCCCCGGCACCCCCGACCCGCTCAGGCAATGTGCCGGGACAAGAGACGGCGCCTTTGCCTGCCTGATCGGCATTGCCGCACGCAACAGCATTGCGTCGGGACAGCCCGTACGCATTGCCGACCTTACGTCGCTCAAGCCGCAATCACAGAAAGCCTATCAGCAGGACATACTCAATATGTAGCCGAATCGCCGGCGCCGCAGGGCAGACTCACGTTTGCCCTGCATTTTTTCCGTTACACCATCAATACACCGGAACACGTGAAACAGGATCATTTTGAAGAGATCTATCTTGCTAACTTTTCTAAAATGAAGCATTTTGCCAGAGAGTATGTCCTCTCGGAGGAAGAGGCGGAAAATATAGTGCAGGATGTATTTACGGAGCTTTGGGAAAAGCGGACGGGTGAGGGATGTTACCTAAATAATATAGGGCTGCCGGTATTTTCTCTTCGGCAGCCCTTCATGGTGTGAGGCGGTTGTTTTCCGGCTTACTTTTTCCAGTATTGTTCCATTTGTTCCAGGGTTTTGCCCTTGGTTTCGGGAATCATCTTCCAGACGAACAGGGCGGAGACTACGGCCATCAGGCCATAGAAGCCGTAGGTGAGCGCTCCGCTGAACTCCATCATCGCCGGATAGGTGGACGAGATTAGGTAGTTGGCTGCCCACTGTGCCGCTACGGCGATGGCTACCGCCTGTCCGCGTATACGGTTGGGGAAGATTTCGGCAATCAGTACCCAGCAGACCGGTCCCCACGACATCATAAACGAGGCTGTATAGATGATGATGAACACCAGGGTGCTGATGCCGATGATGTTGAAGCCGGACAGAGCCGAAATGGCAAACATCCCCACCGCCATCCCTGCCGAGCCGGCGATGAGAAGCGGCTTGCGCCCCCATTTGTCGACCGTCAGGATAGCCACCACGGTAAAGACTACGTTGACCAGCCCCATCACGATGGTCTGAAGCATGGATGCATCCTTGGCGGCTCCCATGCTCTCGAAGATGCGCGGCGCGTAGTACAGGGCTACGTTGATGCCTACAAACTGCTGAAAGACGGAGAGCAGGATGCCGACGAGAATCACCAGTTTGCCGTAGGAGAAGAGTTTCCCGCGTGCCGACTCGGATACGGTCTGCCTGATTTCGTCGAGGATGTGCTGCGCCCTTTCGGCTGTGCCGTTGATCTTTTTCAGGACGGCCAGCGCTTTCTCTTCCCTGCGGATGAGGGCCAGGTAGCGGGGCGTTTCGGGGACGAAGCACACCAGTATGCCGAACAGGGCGGCCGGAATGGCTTCCGACAGGAACATATACCGCCACCCGATGCGGTTGATCCATTCGATGGCCTGCCCGTTGGCAATCGCCCAGTTGACGAAATAGACCACCAGCATCCCGAAGATAATGGCAAACTGATTGAGCGAAACCAGCTTTCCCCGTATCTCTGCCGGCGCAATCTCGCCGATGTACATCGGGCAGACGGCCGAGGCCAGGCCTACGCCGACGCCTCCTATGATGCGGTAAACGTTGAACAGCACCAGCAATCCGGCCGACGGCTGTCCGGATGTAAAGACCAGACTTTCGGGGAAAGCCGAGCCGACAGCCGACAGGAAGAACAGCAGGGCGGCTATCAGGAGCGAGTTCCTGCGTCCCAGACGGGAGGAAAGGATGCCCGACACCAGGCCGCCGAGGATGCATCCTAACAGGGCGCTCGACACCGTGGCTCCGTGTACGAAGGAACTCAGCCCCAGGGGAAGGATAAAGAAGGTCTCTATCGACTTCTCGGCGCCGGAGATTACGGCCGTGTCGTATCCGAACAGCAGTCCTCCGATGGTGGCTACCAGGGTAATTCCGAATACGTATCCGGAATTGTAACTCTTGGCGCTCATATATAGAGATTGATCAGCATTTCGTACAGTTCCTGCTTGCCGCTGATTTGCTTCGGTTCTCCGTCGCGCAGGGCGATGGTGCGCAGGTCTTCCAGCGAGAGTTTGCCGTCTTCAAAGTCTTTGCCTTCCCCGCTGTCGAACGAGGCATAGCGTTCGGCACGCCATTTCCTGTAGTCCGAGTTCTCGAGGATGTCGGCTGCAATGAGGAGGGCGCGGGCAAAGGCGTCCATTCCGCCGATGTGGGCTATGAAGATGTCGTCCGGGTCGGTGGAGTTCCGGCGGGTCTTGGCGTCGAAGTTGGTACCGCCGGTGGTAAGTCCTCCTCCTTCGAGGATCACCAGCCAGGCCTGCGCCAGTTCGAAGAGATCGGCAGGGAACTGGTCTGTATCCCATCCGTTCTGATAGTCGCCGCGGTTGGCGTCGATGCTGCAAAGCATACCGGCGTCGGCGGCAGCCTGCAGTTCGTGCTCGAAGGTATGGCCGGCCAGCGTGGCGTGGTTCACTTCTATGTTCAGGGCAAAATCCTTGTCCAGTCCGTAGTGGCGGAGGAATCCGATAACGGTTTCCGCATCCTGGTCGTACTGGTGCTTGGTCGGTTCCATGGGTTTCGGCTCGATCAGGAAGGTGCCTTTGAATCCGTTCTTGCGGGCATAGTCTCTGGCCATTGTGAGCAGTCTTGCCAGGTGGTCTTTCTCGCGCTTCATATTTGTATTCAGCAGGCTCATGTATCCTTCGCGTCCGCCCCAGAACACATAGTTCTCGCCTCCCAGGGCGATGGTAGCGTCGATGGCGTTCTTGATCTGCGTACCGGCGCAGGCCACCGAGGGGAAATACGGGTTGGTACCCGCCCCGTTCATGTAGCGTGGAGCGCCGAACACGTTGGCCGTTCCCCAGAGGAGTTTCTTCCCGGTGGCAGCCTGCAGGTCTTTGGCGTAGTCTACCATGAGGGTCAGGCGCTTTTCGAACTCCGCCAGCGAGGGGCCTTCGTCTACTATGTCCACATCGTGGAAGCAGTAGTAGGGGATATTGCATTTGGTGAGAAACTCGAATGCCGCATCCATCTTGTACTTAGCCCTCGTAATGGGGTCGGCCGAATGGTTCCAGGGGAATATTTTCGTGCCGGGGCCGAAGGGGTCGCTGCCTTCGGCGCAGAGGGTGTGCCAGTAGGCCATGGCAAAGCGCAGATGGTCTTTCAGGGGTTTTCCCAGCACTACTTTGTTCGCGTCATAATAATGGAAGGCCAGGGGGTTTTTCGATTCCTTTCCTTCAAACTGGATCTTCCCTATTCCGGGGAAGAATTCGATACTTCCTTTGTAAATGCTCATACGTTTAATTTTTAGTTGTGAATAATTCGTATTAATGATTAATGATTGATTGATGATTGTTTCATAAAGTCTTTCCAGACCATATAGGCGTCGTAATACTGTCCGGCGAGCAGCACGTCGGGTTCTACTACCTCTATCTTTTGCAGCGAAGCGAAGGCTTCGGCAGGCGAGGCGTAGATACCGGCGCCTATTCCGGCTCCTTTGGCTGCTCCTGCGGCGCCGTTTGTATCATAGAGTTCGATTACGGAACCCGTTACTCCCGCCAGGGCTTCCCGGAAGATCGGACTCAGGAACATATTGGCATTGCCGGCCCGGATCACGCGGATGTCGATATCCATGGCGTCCATGATATCCATTCCGTATTTGAAGGAGAATACAATCCCCTCTTGCGCCGCACGGATAAGGTGCTCTCGTCTGTGGATGTTGAAGTTCAGTCCGTGTACGGAGCAGGCCGCCTCTCTGTTCTCCAGCATACGTTCCGCCCCGTTGCCGAAAGGAAGGATGGAGAGCCCTTCGGCGCCGACGGGAACCGATGTGGCCAGACTGTTCAGGGCGTCGTAGTCGAGGCCTTCGGGCGCCACGTTCCGCTTCACCCACGAATTGAGGATTCCTGCGCCGTTGATGCAGAGCAGTACGCCCAGCCGGGTCTGCCGGTCCGAATGATTCACGTGCGCGAAGGTGTTCACGCGCGAGCGGGCGTCGTAGTTCACGCTTCCGTTCACGCCGTACACCACTCCCGACGTCCCCGCCGTGGCGGCTATTTCCCCGGGATGAAGTACATTCAGCGAGAGCGCATTGTTGGGCTGGTCGCCGGCGCGGTAGGTCACGGGAGTTCCTTTCTTCAGTCCCAGTTCGGAGGCCGCGGACGCTGTCAGTTCGCCCTGTATGCCGAAGGTGGGACACAGGGAGGGGATCAGCTCCGCGTCGAAGCCGAAATGCTTCAGCAGCTTTTCCGACACGCAGTTTTCCCGGAAATCCCAGAAGATGCCTTCCGAAAGACCCGACACCGTCGTGACGGCCTCTCCCGTGAGGCGCATGGCGATAAAGTCGCCGGGCAGCATAAATTTATAGACGGAGTCGAACAGCCGCGGTTCGTGCTCCTTCACCCAGGCCAGCTTGGAAGCCGTAAAATTGCCGGGCGAATTGAGCAGATGCTGAAGGCAGTAGTCCTTTCCGATCGCCTCGAAGGCCTGTTCGCCGTAGGGTACAGCCCGGCTGTCGCACCAGATAATCGAGGGGCGCAGCGCCTTCATCTGTTTGTCTACCAATACCAGCCCGTGCATCTGGTACGAGATGCCGATGGCTCTGACGTCTTCGCCCCGGATATCAGCCCGGCGGACAGCCCCTCCGATGGCTATCCTGAGGCAGTTCCACCAGTCGTCGGGATTTTGCTCCGCCCAGCCCGGTTTAAGCGCCCGGATGGGGGCTTCTTCCTTCGGATAGAAGTCGGAGGCCAAGGTAAGCCCCGTGTCGGTGTTTACGATGGAAGCCTTTATAGACGAGCTTCCGATGTCGCATCCTAATAAGTACATAGTTGTATAAAATTAGAGTGTATTGAATGATGATTGTCAGATTGAATTCAGTTTCGCCCGTATCCGCCCGTATTCCTTCCTGTCGAAGCGGTAGTATCTCGCCGAGCGGTGCGGCCGGCCTTGTTCCGTTTCCTCTGTCGGCGCTACGTATTCCATCGCATTGATTTTTTTATGGAAATTCCGCACGTCTATACCTTTATTATATATAATCTCGTAGGTACGCCTCAACTGAGACGCCGTAAAGAGCGGAGGAAGATAGTCGAACACAATGGCCGGCTCCCGGTCCAGCCATATCCGTATTTCCCTGACGGCTTCGGCAATAATCTCCCCGTGGTCGAAAGGCAGGCGCGGCAGAGAAGCCACCGGCGTCCACCGGGCAGAGCCGTATTTCTCGCTGATTTTAATCTTCCTCACCTTGCAGAGCGCCAGATAAGCCACCGTCACGATGCGTCCGATCTTCATCTTCGAGGCATTTTCCAGCCACAGCACATCCTCCCGGTTGGCCGTACGCTGCGGCGAGCCGAAGCTGCGAAACTGTTTCAGCGCCACACGCTTCAGGCCGGTCGTTTCGTTCAGGATCCGGCAGGCGGCCTCGTCCAGGTCTTCCGTCTCATAAATCAGGCTGCCGGGCAGTTTATACTCCGTATTCCCGGTGCCGGCATTCAGCCGTTCGGTCAGCAGCACGCACAGACATTCGTTGTGAATGCCCAGCAGCACACAGTCTACAGATACGTGGGGATACAGGGTTTCCTTACTCTCGCGGGTTGTTTGCATGGTATTATAAAATTAGTCTGCGGCAAATATAAACAATATATACAGCATACCGCACAGACAAATATGTTTTTTTATCGAATAATAACATTCTAACAATCTGAATCTTCATTATCTTACTTTGTACAATATCATTCCGCCTCCCCAAACCGGGTGGCCGGGCGCTGTCAAACAGCCCTCCGGGACTGCGTTGCATGATTGATGCCGGGGAAACCTCCATACCGGGGCTTTGTCTCATGAGGCATTCCCGGAAATGTCGATGCCGGGACTATTCCGTATGATTTTTTATAGAAAACGGCTGAGCTTTATATCTGTCACGCTACTTTTTACATGTGACGGCTCCGCCTTATATTCGACATATAATTTTTTTACATGCGGCGGCTCCGCCGATACTCCGTCGCGTGGTTTTACAATCGGCGGAGCCTCCGCCGATACTTCGTCACCTGATTTACAATCGGCGGAGACTCCGCCGATACTCCGTCGCGTAGTTTTACAATCGGCGGAGCCTCCGCCGATACTTCGTCACCTGATTTACAATCGGCGGAGGCTCCGCCGATACTCTGACGTTTGTACTATATTCGGCGGAGACTCCGCCGATACTCTGACGTTTGTACTATATTCGGCGGAGACTCCGCCGATACTCCGACGTTTGTACTATATTCATCGGAGACTCCGCCGATACTCCGACGTTTGTACTATATTCGTCGGAGACTCCGCCGATACTCCGATGTTTGCACTATATTCGTCGGAGGCTCCGCCGATATTCCGACGTTTGTACTATATTCGTCGGAGGCTCCGCCGATACTCCGACGCATGACGGATAGCCGCCGTTCCGAATTTCGACATTCCACAGCGGGCAAATAGGCAAATCCCGGAAAATCCGGAGTTCCCGACTCAAAAAATACCGCCGTATGCTGTGTATTATAATTTTTTTTCTTACGTTTGCACCTGTATACATTAAACGTTCGTTTATTTTACACAAGATTGGGAACTTTAAAAAGGAATGGAAACCAACAGGAAAAACAACTCTGAAAAATGGATAAATCACTGAAAATCCGAAAAACAGATGCTGTACAGACAAACAGGTATGAAGGAATATTTTCGGGAACGATCCGGCTCGGATTTGTATAGTTTAAACGAACGTTTTATTACACAAAAAAAAATGACTAATTGTCTAATACTAAAAACAGTATGCCTATGCAGAAGATAAATATCCGTGATGTATAAAGAGGAGGAAGGAGGAATGTCCTTTTATCCTTTTTTGTTTTTCCAATCATTTATAAAAACGTATTTTTTATTCAATCTAAAAATCATTATTATTTTATGAAACAAAAGATTATCAACTCGTTTCTTTCGTTCCGAAAGATGGGTATCCTTTCGATGATGATGGGGCTTTGCCTTAGCGCCGCGGTTGCTCAGACAACGGTAAAAGGGAAAATCCTGGATGAATTCGGTGAATCCATCATTGGCGCCAATGTAGTAGAAAAAGGTACAACCAATGGAACGATTACCGATCTGGACGGTAACTATTCGCTCGCCGTCAGCAGCGCCCAGAGAGCGGTTCTTCAGTTTTCCTATGTGGGTTACAACACGAAGGAAGAAGCCGTCGACGGGCGAAACACCATCAACGTAACGCTGGAACCTTCCGTAGTAAACCTGGGTGAAATCGTAGCCATCGGTTACGGTACGCAAACCCGCCGCGAGATTACCGGTTCGGTAGCCAACGTGTCGGAAGAAAACTTCAATAAAGGCGTCACCCGCGATGCCGCCGACCTGCTGCAGGGCAAAGTAGCCGGGCTGGACATTTCGATGGGTACAGGCTCCGTGACCGGCTCGCCCACCATCCGCCTGAGAGGGACTTCCACGATACAGAAAGACAAGGGTCCGTTCATCGTGATAGACGGCGTACCCGGCGGTGATATGTCTACGGTATCTCCGCAGGACATCGAATCCATCTCCGTACTGAAGGATGCTTCCTCGGCTGCCATCTACGGCTCCCGTTCGGCAGGCGGCGTCATCCTGATTACGACCAAGAGAGGTTCCGGTTCCAAAACGGCCGTATCCTACAACGGCTATCTGGGAGTATCCACCCTGGCGAACAAACCGGATTTACTGACGGCCGGCGAATGGCGCGAATACGCACGCAAAACCGAAGCCGACGCTTCGGTGTACGACCGCTACAATGCCGAGACGGACTGGTTCGACGAGATCTCCCGCACGGGCGTTTCCCAGAATCACAGCGTATCCATGTCGGGAGGAAGTTCAAACAGCAACTACCGTGCCTCCTTTACGTATTTGCAGCGCGACGGCGTGATACGCGACGACGACATGGATCGCTACAACTTCCGCTTCCAGTTCCAGCAGCGCGCCATCAACGACCGGCTGCGCGTAGGATTAACCGGATCGGCCACCATCACCGACCGCAATGAATACAACGGCGGAAACTTTGTGCTGGCCTACAACCTGCTGCCCGTCTATCCCGTGAAACTCGACGATGGAACCTGGTTCGATACGCTCGACTACGACCAGGGCAACCCGGTAAGGAATCAGGACAACAACCAGAACAACTACAAGGATCAGTACTTCTACGGAAACGGAGACCTTTCTTTCACCCTCTTCGACGGCCTGGACATCAAAGCCTCGCTGTACAAAAGCCGGCAGACGGAAGAAAGAAGCGAATACTATAATTCCGAAACGGAAGACGGACGCAACGACGGAGGTAAAGCCGTCCGACGCAGCCGTATATGGGACAAAGAGCTGATGGAATGGACAGCCGACTACAATACGGCTTTCGGCGACGGAGAAGAACATAAACTCAACGCCGTGCTGGGATATTCGTGGGAAAGAAACGAATATTCGCGCTTCCAGGTGGCAAACCGCAACTTCGTAACCGATATGCTCGGATCCGACAAGCTGCAGGCCGGACAGGGATTGAGATCAAACGACCTGGAATCCGAACGCAATATGAGTAAGCTCATTTCGTATTTCGGCAGAGCGCATTACAGCTACCTCGAACGCTATATGATTACCGCCACCTTACGCCGCGACGGTTCTTCCAAATTCGGGGCTAACAACAAATGGGGTACCTTCCCCTCCGCTTCAGCCGCATGGGGCGTTTCGCAGGAATCTTTCCTGAAGGATGTAAAATGGATCAACGACCTGAAGCTGCGTGCCGGATACGGTATCACCGGTAATCAATCCGGCCTCGATCCGTACAAGACGCTGGAACTTTACGGCACATCAGGTACGTACTACGACAACGGCTCGTGGAAGACCGTATACCAGATCAGCCAGAATGCCAACCCCGACCTGAAATGGGAAGAAACGGCGATGCTGAATGTCGGTCTTGACTTTATCCTGTTCAACGGACGCGTGAGCGGTACGGTGGAATGGTACGACAAGCGTACAACCGATATGCTCTATGTATATAAAGTGCCGACCCCTCCCTTTAAGTTTGCCGACATGATGGCCAACGTGGGCGACATGCAGAATACGGGGATTGAAGTGGCGCTCAGCGTAGACGCCCTCCGCTCGAAGGATTTCAACTGGAACTCCTCCATTACCTTGGCGCACAACAAAAATAAAATCACCAAACTGTCGAACGAGGTATACACCACCAGCCGTATCCTTGTGGGAGACGCCTGGATCCGCGGCGGTTCGAGCAATACGACGCACGTGATAGAAGAAGGCTACCCGGTAGGGCAATTCTTCGGATGGCACTGCCTGGGATTGGATGAGAACGGCAAGTACATCATGGAAGACGTCACCGGCGACGGGCAGATATCGGAAGACGACCGTACCTATATCGGTTCGGCTCAGCCGGATTTCACCTTCGGCTGGAATAACAGCTTCAACTATAAGAACTGGGATTTGTCGCTCTTCTTCCGCGGTTCGGTGGGCAACGACGTGCTGAATCATACCCGTATGGCCTACGCCCAGAACGGATACCTGATTGGCGCAAATGCGCTGAACGATCCCCTGATCTACGAACTGACCCAGGTGCCCGCATATTCTTCCTACTACATTGAAGACGGTTCGTATGTACGTCTGGACAATATGTCGCTGGGATATACCTTCAACACCAAAAACATCAATTGGCTGGATAAGGCAAGGGTCTACGTGACCGGACAGAATCTGTTCGTGCTGACGGGCTATAAAGGACTGGATCCGGAAGTAAACATGAACAGAAACGACGGACTGGCTCCCGGCGTGGAAGACCGCGAATTTTATCCGAAGGCAAGAACATTCTCCGTGGGAGTAAGTTTGAATTTCTAAACACTTTAAACGAATTAAGAATATGAAAAGAATACATATAGTATCGTTGATCACAGGCTGCGCTTTATTATGGGGCATGCCTGCCTGTACGGACCTCGACGAAAAAGTATACGACTCGGTTCCGGCAAGCGAATTCGGGAAGACGGATGCACAGATCAACTCCATCATTGCTCCGATCTATAAAAAGCTCAAAGACGTATGGCCGGGCGACTTCTTCTGTCTGATTGAAGAATCCTCCGACATGGCCATTACTCCTACCCGCAGAGGGGGAGACTGGTGGGACGGCGGCGGCCACATGGAACTGAAACTGCATACCTGGACAGCACGTTCCAATATGGTGAAAGGCGCGTGGAATGCCTGTACGCAGGGCGTTTCCACCTGCAACCAGGTGTACAGCATCATCGAAAGCGCCAGTATGGAGGCCGACCTGAAGGCAAGAACCCTGGCCGAAATACGCGGCGTACGCGCTTTCTGGTATTATATGCTGATAGACAACTTCGGAAATGCTCCCCTGTCCACAGACTATAACAACACGGAACTGCCCGGTATAACGTCGAGAAAAGATCTCTACACATTCGTAGTAAACGAACTGAACGAGATTAAAGATGTATTGCGCGACGACGTAACCTCAAGCAGCTACGGCAAATTCACCAAAGGCGTAGCTTATACCCTCCTGGCTAAAGTGTACCTGAATGCGGAAGTATGGGACGGCGCACCGAACTGGCAGGGCGTAATTGATGCCTGCGACGAAGTAATGAAGCTCGGCTATATCATCGAGCCGGACTGGAAAGCCAACTTTGTGGTGAACAATCAAAATTCCAAAGAAACCATCTTCCCGATCTGTTTCGGCAAAGCCGACGGAGGCAATCACCTGCACAACCGGACGCTGCATTACCTCGACCCCGTCGCCCTGGGTATGACGCAGGGAACCTGGAACGGTATCAGCGCCCAGCCGGACTATGTAAAACAGTTCGACGACGCCGACAAACGTAAGCTTGGCTCCTTCCTGCTCGGCCCGATGATCGACCCCGCCACAGGCGAAGTCCTGATTACCGCCCACACCCGTCCCCTTATCCATACGATAGACTTCACCATGCTGGAAGGCACGCTGAAG
The DNA here is from genome assembly GCA_031276545.1 of Tannerellaceae bacterium. The sequence continues at coordinate 3,255 of JAISMW010000043.1, read as the reverse complement.
GAAGGCACCGAATGGGGAGAAGTGAATCAGGAAGACGGAGCCCGTGTGAACAAATGGGAATATGAAGTAGGACTGGCCAGTTCGGATCAGGAAAACGATTTCGCCATCTTCCGCCTGGCAGACGTCTATCTGATGAAAGCGGAAGCCCTGCTCCGTCTGGGACAGAACAACGCGGAAGCAACCCGTCTGATCAATGTAATCCGCGAACGGGGTTTCGGAAATTCGGAACACAACTATACGGCCGCCACGCTGGACGATCTCTATCTGGAAAGACGCCTGGAACTGGCCTGGGAAAATCTCTCCCGACAGGATATGATCCGCTTCGGCAAATTCCTCGATCCGGCTTATCTCAGAGCCAACAAATCGCCGGAATACCGTTTGCTGTTCCCGATTCCGCAGGATGCCTGGCAAACAAATAATAAATTAGTGCAAAATCCGGGCTATCCCGCATTTTAATTCAAAATAATTTTATATTTGCAGAACGAAAACAATTGCCTCCCCGGAGGCAATTGTTCCGTGTTTTTAATCTCTAAACAGTATTTATTATAAATCATTTAAAACCATCTATCATGGACAACATTTCAAGAAGATCCTTTCTGCAAAGAGGAGCCGCTGCAGCAGCAGCATTCACTATTGTCCCCAATACCATTCTGGGGAAAAGTCATGGATACACCGCGCCGTCGGACAAGCTGAACATCGCTGGCGTGGGCATTGGAGGTATGGGTAACGGCAACCTGGCGAATATGGCAGAAGAAAACATCGTAGCCCTCTGCGATATCGACTGGAAGTATTCGAAAAAAGTATTCGAAACCTATCCCCAGGCCAAGAAATACTGGGATTACCGCAAACTGTTCGACGAACTGGGCAAGGATATTGATGCCGTGCTGGTGGCTACCGCCGACCACACCCACGCCATCATCGCTTCCGACGCCATGACACTGGGCAAACACGTCTACGTACAGAAACCGCTGACGCACTCGGTATACGAATCACGCCTGCTCACCAAACTGGCCGCCAAATACAAGCTGGCTACCCAGATGGGGAACCAGGGTTCTTCCGCCGAAGGAGTCGACCTGATGTGCGAATGGATTTGGAACGGCGAAATCGGCGAAGTACGCAAAGTGGAAGCCTTTACCGACCGCCCCATCTGGCCGCAGGGACTGAACGCTCCCGAAAAGGCAGACAAAATCCCCTCTACCCTGAACTGGGACTTGTTCACCGGGCCGGCCAAACTGAAACCGTACAACAACATCTATCATCCCTGGAACTGGCGCGGATGGTGGGACTACGGTACGGGAGCCCTCGGCGATATGGCCTGCCATATCCTGCACCCGGTATTCAAGGCGCTGAAGCTGGGATACCCCGTCAAGGTACAAGGTTCGTCTACCTTACTGCTGCAGGACTGCGCACCGCAGGCACAGCACGTGAAACTGATTTATCCCGCCCGCGACAATATGCCCAAAGTAGCGATGCCCGAAGTGGAAGTACACTGGTACGACGGCGGACTGAAACCCGACAGACCGGAAGGTTTCCCGGCAGGCAAAGACATGAACGTACAGGGCGGATACGTAGCCTTCCACGGAACGAAAGACACCCTGATTTGCGGTTGCTACGGAGCCAAACCCTGGCTGCTCTCCGGACGTGTACCGAACGTTCCCCAGACCCAGCGCCGTGTATCCGGCCGGGGCGCTCACGAAAAAGACTGGATTCGTGCCTGCAAGGAAAGTCCCGCAAACCGCGTACTGACGAAATCCGACTTCTCCGAAGCCGGTCCGTTCAACGAAATGGTTGTCATGGGAGTACTGGCCGTCCGTCTGCAAACCCTGAACAAGGAATTGCTGTGGGATGGAGAAAACATGCAGTTTACCAACATCTCCGATACGGAAGAAATCCGTATACTGATCAAGGACGACTTCAAGATTGTGGATGGAGACCCGAAATTCAACAAGATATACACGGATCCCGTCAATGCAAAAGCATTTGCCGCAGGCCTGATAAAGCACAACTACCGCGAAGGCTGGAAGCTGGTGGATATGCCCCGATAGTTTCGTGATGAAAGACAAAGCGGATTAAACCTGTCGACTGATTCGCTCTAACTGTTTTTTGGGATAGGAGGAAAACAATATGCTTTTCCTCCTATTTTATTTGTTTCAGCCAGCGCTTCCAGCGGAATTTGTCCGTATACGGATCGCAGGACTTCCATACCAGCCATACTTTGCCTGCGATATAGTCTCCCGGCACCAGTCCCCAATGGCGCGAATCCAGCGAATTGTTCACATTGTCGCCTGCCATAAAATAATAATCCGAATGGAAAATATAGTTTGCGACAGGGTGGCTGTTCAGGTACACCGTCGAATCCCGAAACGTCAGCACACCTTTGGTTTCCCACTCGATGAGGGTACGGTACAGAACGTAATGGTCGCGGTTCATCGGCACCGTATCTCCTTTGGCAGGGATATAGAGAGGACCGAAATCCGTCGCGTTCCACTGTATGATCGAATCCTTAGGGAAACAGGGAGGGGTATCCCCGTAAAAGATCCCGCCTTTCGGACGGGCGCTCTGCTCCCTTCCTACCGTCCTGTCCTCCGGCGGTGCGTCTGCACCTTTCACGCGATACCGGCCGTTCTCTATCAGCAGGCTGTCGCCAGGCAAACCGATACAGCGCTTCACGAGGTACTTCAGAATGTGCATTTCCATCCGTTCCTGCGTATGGGGATAAGGCGTGTTGAAGACGAGCACATCGTTGCGGCGGATTTTCCTTAAGCCCGGCGCCCGGTGGATGTTCACCTGTTCCAGACGCAAGGTCGGTAGAATGTTGAACAGCCTCGCGCCAAAGACCGCCTTGCTGACCAGCACATAATCGCCCGGCCATATTTCCGGCTCCATCGATCCCGTCGGCACTCGGAAGGAAGCAAAGAAAAATACTTGCAGGAATAAGCGAAGCATTACCGCCACACATGCGTAGAACAGCACATTCGTACCGATACGGAAGAGTATTTTGCCTTTTCTGTTCACGGGAATCAATCGTCAATCAAGATCCAGATAAGCAAACTGTATGTCGTCGTCCAGACTGAAGAGGAGACGGTTGTTTACCTCATCGTAACAGAGATCCACGATATGAAATCCTACATCCAAGGGACTTTGTTGCAACGGTAGTCAAAAAACATGAAAAGTGGGTTATTGGATGTATTTTTGTATTTATCAACAAAAAACACAAATACATGAGTACCTCTCCAACAACCCGGAACAAAAGTA
>JAISMW010000018.1 GCA_031276545.1 Tannerellaceae bacterium | reverse complement strand
GGATAAAAATCCGGAAATGGACGACGACGGTGCGCCGGTAGAAGGTTGACGGCATCTGCCTGGAAGGCATTGCCATAGCGAAGGGAGGGGTGAATCCGGCGGGGTTCGCTCCTTTTTTTTCGGAGACGGAGCGTTCTGCACTGCGGGAATGGCTTTATCTATTTTGGGAATGGACAAAAACTTGTTGGATTATTCATTTTCTATTTTGGGAATAGTCGAAAATAGTTCATATTATACTTTATTCATTTTAGGAATGATTGAAAACAATATTTATTATAACTTTTCCATTTTAGGAATTGTCGAAAATAGTTGTGATAATACTTTGTCTATTTTGGGAATAGTAGAAAATAATTTATATCATGTTTTATCCATTTTAGGAATTATCGAAAATAATTAATATCATGCTTTATTCATTTTGGGAATTATATAAAATAGTTATGATAATACTTTATCCATTTTAGGAATTATCGAAAATAATTGTGATAATGCTTTATCCATTTTAGGAATTATCGAAAACTATTATGATCGTGCTTTATCCATTTTGGGAATTGTCGAAAACAGTTATGATCATGCTTTATCCATTTTGGGAATTGTCGAAAACAGTTTTAAATATAATTTTTCCCATTTTTGAATTGAAGAAAGATTCGTTCGATCGAAAGGATGAAGGTTCTCCCGAAGAAACTTTTGTATCAATTCCATATCCTCTTTTGTCGGTAAATATAGCCTGCAGTGCAAAAATGGCAATCAGGAAAACCGTCCTCTCCGGCAGTATTCAAAAAAAAAGACTTACTTTCGCAATCATTAAAGACACTCCAAAATAAGACTCAATGTATTTTACCGAAAAGATGAGTATCCCTCCCCGGCATTCATATCAGGAGGCTGCCGACTTTCTGGCAGACCGTATCAAAGGAAATCCGCGGACTGCCGTTATTCTGGGAAGCGGCCTGGGGATACTGGCAGACAGGATGGAAGATCCTATCGTGATTCCTTACCGGGAAATTCCCCATTTCGCTCATTCTACCGCTGCCGGACATAAAGGAAACTTGCTGTGCGGCAAACTGGGAGACACGCCGGCGCTGGCCATGCAGGGGCGCTTTCATTATTACGAAGGATATACGATGCAGGAAGTGACCTTCCCCGTTCGCGTGATGAAACTGATCGGCATCGAAAACCTCCTGGTGTCCAATGCCGCAGGAGGCATCAACAGCAGCTTCGGAATAGGCGACCTGATGATCATCCGCGACCACATCAACATGATGCCCAATCCGCTGATTGGACCCAACAACGACGCCTTCGGCACCCGCTTCCCGGACATGACCCGCGCCTACGACCGCGAGTATATCCGCCTGATGGAAGAGATAGCATTCGACCTGGGTATCCCGCTGAAGAAGGGAGTATACGTAGGACTTACCGGCCCTTCGTACGAAACGCCCGCCGAATACGCCTTCTACGGAAAGGCCGGAGCGGATGCTGTCGGAATGAGTACCGTGCCCGAAGTGATTGTAGCCCGCCATGCCGGAATGCGCGTGCTGGGCATGTCGGTCATCACCAACGAAGGCTACCATTTTGCCGACGACTTCGTGAACGATGCCGACGACGTAATCCGTGCCGCCAATGAAGCCGCCGGCAGAATGACGGCGCTGTTTGGAGAGTTTATCAAACGAATCGGCAAAACCCCTCCTATTGATTAAAAGACAATGACCCAAGAACAAATTGATTACTACACCGGTCTTTCCGAAAGCGAAAAGACCATACTGAAAGTGGCCGCCCTGAAAGCCTACTCCTTTTCGGAATACCATATCACGGAACTCCATCCCAGGAAAGTCACTCAGAAACATGTGAAGGAATGTCTGTCGAAAGCAGTGAAGTTCGCCCTCTTCAGGAAAGCCAAAAGCTACCGGAACGATTTCTCCGTTTCCCTGGAATTCATGCTGTACATCTATCCCGAACTCTCCGGCTACAAGCATATATGGAAACGTATCATGAACGAATACGACGAACTCTACACCTTCTCTCATTTCAGGAACTGCCTCTATACCCTCCTGCACATTCCCGACGATTACACTGCATACGAACAGGCCTTTGCCCTGAATCTGACGTCCGAAAAGATTGGATGTTACAGCATCCTGATTCAAGAAAAACAGTACGAACACCTGCTCCACCTCATCAATCCGGATTTGCTGAACATCGCCCTGGCCTCTGCCATGAACGCCAAAGTACACATGCTGGAATCCCTGCCCGAAATGAAACGCTTCTGCGACACGGTGCAGCGTTCCCATACGTCGGATGCCGTCGACGCCTCGTTTATCGACCGGGAAATCCTTTTGCAGTCCGGCCGCTTCGAACAATGGCTTGCCATGTCCGACAAGAATGCCATGCAGCGAAGCAATGTGGAAGCCATCCACAAGGCAAGCCTGGGAGAAACCGGCGAAGCCTTCGCCATCTTCGAGAAAGCGCTCAAAGCGCAGCGGAAAATGTATCGGGATTCCTTCATACCCAACTCGCCTCTCGAGGACTTCTATTATTTGGCCACCCTGCTGAGCATCGACCAGAAGACGGCAATCCCCATATTCCGGAAAATGGAGCTGCGGATCGCAAAAAACAGCGAATACGGCTCTTCCCTCCCAATCTTTGCAGCCATCATCTATCACGTATTGAACATGAAGGAGATGGAAATCAAAGAACTGGAAGTCTTGAAAGGGTACATTCTGAACACAACGGGCGAAGGAGAATACATAAGACTCATCTCCGTGCTGATTTACTACATGACCGGACACCCCCTGGAGGCCGGGATGTCGGACGTCGTCTTTACCGTCGTGCAGAAAGCCAAAACCTCCGGATATCTCATCCTGGCCTACGAAGCGGCCTATGCCATGAAATCATGGTTCGGCGACGAGCGTTCCTCCGAACTGTTCAACGAAGTCGCCGCACAGTTCTCCTACCAACCCGTTCTTTCGCGCATCACCCACCGGGAAGACTGGGAGAAATCGCTCAATATGCTGATGGGACTGAAAATCGCTGCCGCCAAAACAGCGAAAAACGGCGAAAGCAAATCCCGAATCGTCTATCTCTTCAATCCGCGAAACAACACCATCCAGCCCGTGCTGCAAACACGCCAGGCAAAAGGATGGACGGCAGGAAGGAACATTGCGCTCAAAAGCTTCTACGAATGCAAATGCCAGGGAATGACGCCACAGGATCTGCTCATCGCCAAGATGCTCAAACACACCAGAGATTATTACGGCGATTTCTACGAATTTACGAACGAAGTCTACCCCCAGTTAATCGGTCATCCCTATATCTTCCTGGAAGGCCGAACGGAGATTCCCGTCGAATTTGTCGCCGCACAGCCGCTTATCAACGTATCCCGAACCGCAAAAGGATACGTCCTTTCGGCAGATATACCGGCGCCGGTCGAAAAGATTGTACTCCGGAAGGAAACCAACACGCGCTATCTGGTCTTCAGTCTCAGCCCCCAGCAACAGCAAATCCTGCAAATCATTGCAACGCACCTCATCACCGTACCCGAACGCGGAAAAGAAAAACTGATTGAACTCCTCTGGACGCTCAGCGCACAGGGACTGGACGTCCATTCAGACCTGCTGACCTCAGACAGTATGCAGGCACAGGCAAAAGAAGTCCCGACCGATTCGCGCATCCGCGTCCAACTGCTGCCCTGGGGAAACGGACTGAAAGCGGAACTGTTCTGCAAACCCTTCGGAACCCATCCCCCCTACTGCAAACCGGGAAAGGGAGGCAAAGTCCTGATCGCAAACGAAAACAACCTCCGGCTGCAGGTGAAAAGGGATCTCAAAAAAGAACTCAAAAACGAAAATACCCTGCTCGCCGATATTCAAAGCATCGAAGGCCTGGAAATGAGCGACGAACTGATTGCCTTCGACAATCCCCTCGATTCGCTCTTCCTGCTCGAATGCCTCAAAAAACACCAGGAGATATGCGTAGTGGAATGGCCCGAAGGAGAACGCTTCCGAATCAGAGGAGCGGCGGAATCCAACCGCCTTCGCCTCAAACTGAAAAGCGGCGTCGACTGGCTCGACCTCCAGGGAGAACTGAAAGTGGACGAACAAACCGTCCTGACGCTCCCGCAACTGCTCGACCTGACAGCCAAAAGCCACAACCACTTCATCGAACTGAACGAAGGAGAATTTCTGATGCTGAGCTACGAACTGAAACGACAGCTCGACGAACTGAGACTCTTTGCCGACGTAGGAAAACAGGGCGTGAAGATCAACAAATTTGCCTCCATAGCGCTAAACGATTTCTTTGAGCAAACCGACATCGTGAAAACCGACAAACTCTGGAAGCAATTCCGCGACCGGGTAAACGCCGCCGCGACCTCCCGCATCGACCCACCGGCCCACCTGGAAGCAGAACTGAGAGACTATCAGAAAGAAGGCTTCCGGTGGCTCGTCCGACTTTCCGAATGGGGAGCCGGCGCATGTCTGGCCGACGATATGGGACTGGGCAAAACCATCCAGACCCTGGCGCTCCTGCTCAACCGCGCGCCGATGGGACCGGCCATGGCCGTATGCCCCGTATCCGTCGTCGGAAACTGGATAAACGAAGCCGAACGCTTCGCCCCCACACTGCAAATTAAAACACTCCCGGCCGCCTCCGGCAACCGCAAAGAACAGCTCGACGCCCTCGAAGCAGGCGACCTGCTGATCATCTCCTACGGACTGATGTTGTCCGAAATCGAACTCCTCGCCGAAATCCCCTTCGCCACCCTCGTGCTCGACGAAGCCCATACCATCAAGAACTACACCACCAAGACCTCCAAAGCCAGTATGCAGTTGAAAGCCGACTTCCGAATAGCCCTCACCGGAACACCCCTGCAGAACCATCTGGGCGAAATATGGAACATCTTCCACTTCATCAATCCGGGACTGCTGGGCAGTATGCAGCATTTTTCCGATACTTTCATCAAAGCAGACGACGAAAAAACACGCAAACACCTCAAAAGACTCATCAGCCCCTTCCTCCTGCGCCGCTCCAAAACCTCCGTACTGGACGAATTGCCTCCGAAAACCGAAATCGTGAAGCGCATACAACTCTCCGACGAGGAAACAACCTTCTACGAAAACCTCCGCCGGCAGGCCATCGAAAACCTCAACGGAAGCGCTCCGAACAATGGCAGCAAACACCTCCGGGTACTGGCCGAAATCACCCGCCTCCGGCAGGCAAGCTGCAACCCCAGGCTCATCGATCCGGAGAGCCCGATAGCCTCTTCCAAACTCAGCGCCTTCCTTGAAATCGTAGACGAACTGAGAGAAAACAAGCACCGGGCGCTCGTCTTCAGTCAGTTTGTCACCCATCTGAGCATTGTCCGGGAAGTACTCGACAAACAAGGCATCCCCTACCGCTATCTGGACGGCGCCATGCCGGCAGCCGAAAGAGAGCAAAACGTCAAAATGTTTCAAAACGGCCACGGCGACCTCTTCCTCATAAGCCTGAAAGCCGGCGGACTGGGACTCAATCTCACGGCAGCCGACTTCGTCATCCACCTGGATCCCTGGTGGAATCCCGCCATAGAAGACCAGGCCTCCGACCGGGCACACCGCATGGGGCAGACACGTCCGGTCACCATCTACCGCCTGGTAGCCGAACATACCATTGAAGAAAAAATCATCGAACTGCACAAAACCAAGCGCAACCTGGCCGAATACCTCTTTGAAGGCGCCGACCAGGCCGTCCGCCTCTCGCTCGACGATCTGATCGAACTAATCAGAGACAAAGACCGCTAAGCTTTCCGGCCTGATACAGCAGCGTTTCGTCTTAAGCCGGCAGCGTTTCGTCTTAAGACAAAACCGAATTGTCTTAAGACAGCGGCGTTTTGTCTTAAGACAAAACCGTTTTGTCTTAAGACAGCGGCTCATTGTCTTAAGACGACGACTTACTGTCTTAAGACAATTCGGTTTTGTCTTAAGACAATTCGGTTTTGTCTTAAGACAGCGGCTCATTGTCTTAAGACGGCGACATACTGTCTTAAGACAAAACGGTTTTGTCTTAAGACAATTCGGTTTTGTCTTAAGACAATTTGATTTTGTCTTAAGACAATTTGATTTTGTCTTAAGACAATTTGATTTTGTCTTAAGACAAAACGCCGCCGGCATAAGACAGAACAGTGAATAACGAACAGTGAACAGTGCAAGAGAACAGCAGATTATCCCCTGTACGCCGGCAGGCGTACCCCTCTCGATAACCCCGTACAAGCGAAGCGCAGTGCGGGGTCGTAGCGCGAGGCCGCAGCGCAGCGCGGGGCAAGAGAACAGCATCCGGTCGGCGACGTCTTGCTTTCTCCTTTTGAACGCCGTGCGGCGATTGTACGGAAATTCTTCCTATCTTGCCTCTGCATAAAGTGCAGAAAACCGGCAGGGCACGTTGCCCTGTCTATTTAAAATGATTATTCGTATGAAAAAGAAAAGTATTTCGCTGATGCTGGCCGTAGCCCTGGCCGGCAGTATGCTGCTGCCGTCCTGCCTGGGATCGTTTTCCATGTTTCACAAAGTCCTGGAGTGGAACCGCTCCCTCGGCGATCAATGGGCGAACGAAGTAGTCTTCCTCGCCCTCTGGATCATCCCTGTCTATGAAATCACCTTCATCCTGGATGCCGCCTTGCTCAATTCCATAGAATTCTGGACGGGCGATAATCCCCTGGCCGAAGGCGGCGTCCGGACGGTGGAGGGGAAAGACGGCGTCTGCACCGTAGAACGTACCGCCGCCGGATATATCGTCCGGAAGGAAGGCGAAAGCCGGGTTGCGAAGTTTGTATTCAAGGGGGAAGACCGCAGTTGGAGCCTTGAAACAGCCGGCCTGGAGCGAAAGCTGCTGCAATATACAGACAGCAGCCATGCCGTGGTCTATCTGCCCGACGGCGACAGTCTGAAGGTGGAACTCAGCCGCGAAGGTGTATTGGCTTTCCGGCAGGCGCTAGCCCGCAGTTCCTTCTTCGCCGTGCGCTGACGGATCTAAAGCCAGGGGCTTCCGGCGTCGTCTGCCCGGATCTGCCGGAATGCCTTCCCCAGCTTTTCGACGATATCGCCCGCTGTCAGACTTTCTTCCGATTGATACGCGGCGGCCAGGTCGCCGGCCGTACCGTGAATCAGGACGCCCGTCCTGGCGGCGTCCTCCGGCTGAAGTCCTACGGCAAGCAGTCCGAGGATAACGCCCGTCAGCACATCCCCGCTTCCGGCGGTAGCCATCCCCGGATTGCCGCTGCTGTTGAAATAAATATTCCCGTCGGGCGTGCAGGTGGCGGTATAAGCCCCTTTCAGTACCAGCGTCAGCCTGTGTTCTGCGGCAAAAGCCTGCGCCTTCATCAGCCTTTCGTAGGAAGAATCGCTCGCTCCGGCCAGGCGGTCGAACTCTTTGGGGTGGGGCGTCAGGATACTTCCGGGGGGGATGCAGTCTGTCCATTCCTTGCGGGAAGCAATGAGGTTGAGGGCGTCGGCGTCGATCACAAGTGGGACGGTCGATTCCCGGAGCAGCGCGTGCAGGGCTTCGCCAGACAGCGGATGCTGCCCCAGTCCCGGCCCCAGGCCGATGGCCGTATAAGCGGCGAGATCGGGCAGGGCGGAGAAGCAGTCCGTATGAGCGTCGAGGCTGAGCATCGCTTCCGGGCAGGCAGTCTGCAGGACGGTTTCTCCGCAGAGGGGAGTATGTACCGTGAGCAATCCGGCCCCGCTGCGCAGGCAGGCTCCGGCGGCAAGCAGCGAAGCGCCCATCCGTCCGCGGCTCCCGGCAATGAGCAGCGCATGTCCGAACATTCCCTTGTGCGCAAATTTTTTGCGCCGAGGGAGCATCCTGCCTGCCTCGTCTTCGGTCATCTGATGATAGGGCGTGGGTATTGCCGCAATGCCGTCGGGATGGATACCGATATCCAAGGTTTTCCAGACGCCGGTGTAGGCTTCGTTTTCGGCGAGGAAGAAAGCCAGCTTGGGGAATCCGAACGTCAGCGTCAGGTCGGCGCGGATAATCGTTTCCGGCGTATTCTCCCGATTGTCTTCTCCGAACAGTCCGGAGGGCAGGTCGATGGAAACGACGGTAGCCTCCGACCGATTGATGTAGTCCGTCACCGCGGCGAAGCCTCCCGTCAGCGGGCGGTTCAGTCCGGAGCCAAACAGCCCGTCGATCACAATATCATGCTCGTGCAGCAATGGAGGCGAGAACTTGGCCGTCACTTCCTCCAGGGAGGCCCTGTCCGTTTCGATCAATTTCCATTTGTGCTGTTCGCAGACTGCCGACAGGCTTCCTGCGGGAGGGTTGAAGAGATAGGTTTCCACCCTGGCGAACGATTCCTCCTTCAGAAGACGGGCAACGGCCAGGGCGTCGGCTCCGTTGTTCCCCTGTCCGGCAAACACTATCACGCGGCTTTGCTTCGCATAGCGGCGCACAAACTCCCGGACGAAGGCCGTGGCCGCCCGTTCCACCAGGTCGGCGGGAGCGATAGGTTCGTGCGTAATGGTATACTGATCAAGTTCCTTCACTTTGTCCGTTGTAAATATCTGTATCATGACTGCTGTTGTTTGAGATGATTTGTTTGCAAAAATACCCAAAAATCCGGTTTGCCTGTCTTCCTCCGGCCTCAATGTGCCGCAGGCCTGCACTTGTCAGGCGTCGCAGGCCTCCGGCACGTTTTTTGGAAAATCCGCTTGCAATATAGAATCTTTTTTAAGTACTTTGCGCACAATTTCAATTAAAATGTGCAATTACAATGACAATAACCGTCTCCAAGACACGTGATATGCTGGTGGATGTCGCCCGTCAACTATTTGCCCGCATGGGCGTCGACAATACCACCATGAACGACATTGCGCAAGCTTCGCAGAAAGGACGCCGCACGCTGTACACATACTTCAAAAACAAAAACGATATCTATCAGGCGGTAGTGGAAACCGAAGTGGGCAAGCTCTACAATATGCTCTTTGAAGTGGCCGCCAAGGAACTCCCGGCCGACGAAAAGCTGATGACCTTTGTCTACACCCGTCTGGACGCCATCAAAGCGCTGGTATTTCGCAACGGAACCCTGCGCGCCAACTTCTTCCGCGATATCTGGCGGGTGGAAAAAGTAAGGAAAGGCTTCGACATCCGCGAAACAGAACTGATCCGGCGAATCCTCCGCGACGGAGTAAAGGAAGGCGTCTTCGATGTGCCCGACGCAGATACCGCGGCGCTGGTGCTTCATCATGCCCTGAAAGGCCTGGAGGTTCCCTACATAAGGGGACTGATGGGAGATTCCGTCACCCGGAAGATAAAACAAAAAGACAGCGTGATGACTCTGATATTCCACGGAATAAAAATTAAGCAGGAAAACAGGGATGTTCATTAACGCAACAGGATATTATGTCCCCGAAGAGCGGGTGCATAATGATTACTTTTTAGAAGTGAACGGATTGACCGCCGAGTGGATCGAACAGCGTACCGGAATTATTACGCGCGCCAAAGCCAAACCCGAAGAAAATATCAGCACAATGAGTCTGCAGGCTGTCCGCCATGCCCTGCCCCGGCTGCCTTACAGCATTGCGGAAACCGACCTCATCATATCGGCCTCCTATTCGCCCTACGACACCGTGGCCACCGCCGCGCACGAAGTCCAGCGGGAATACGGCGTTCGCCGCGCAAAAGCATTCCATATCTCATCCGCCTGCTCTTCCTTTGTGAACGCGCTGGAGATAGCCGAAGGCTATTTCGCCATGGGGAAAGCCTCGAAAGCCCTTATCCTGCCGGCCGACAAAAATTCGGCCTACAGCAACGAATCCGATCCGCAGACCGGACATTTGTGGGGCGATGCGGCAGCCGCTTTTTTCGTCTCGAAAGAACGCGTACAGGAGGCCGATTCGCAGGTGATCGATATCCATACCGAAGGCCTCGGACATATAGGAAAAAGCACGGAAGCCGTCAATCTCCGCCCTCAGGACGGAGGAATCCTGATGCGGGAGGGGAGAGACGTCTTTATGCAGGCCTGCACCTATATGCCCCGGAACATCCTTTATCTGCTGGAGAAGAATGGATATACGCTCGGACAGTTGACGTACTTTATCGGCCATCAGGCCAATATGCGTATACTGACGAATATAGCGAAACAGCTCGACTTGCCGGAAGAGAAATTCCTTCACAACATCGAAGAGACAGGCAATACCGGCTCGGTCAGTTCGGCGCTGGTCTATGCACAAAACGAACATCTGTTCAGGAAAGACGATTTGCTGGGCGTCACCGTCTTCGGAGGGGGATACTCTGCCGGCGCCTGCCTGATCAAATACTAATATTTCAGACAATTCATTAAATTATTTTACAGTATGACATTATTAAAAGGAAAAGTAGCGCTCGTAACGGGCGCCGCACGCGGTATCGGAAAAGCGATAGCCCTAAAGTTCGCTTCGGAAGGAGCCGACGTAGTATTCACCGATCTGGCCATCGACGAAACGGGGATAGCCACCCAAAAGGAAATCGAAGCCCTGGGAGTAAAAGGAAAAGGATATGCCTCCAATGCAGCCGACTTTGAAGAAGCGCACAAGGTGGTGGCAGAAATCGTAAAAGACTTCGGACGCATCGACATCCTCGTAAACAATGCCGGCATCACCCGCGACGGACTGATGATGCGCATGACCGAACAGCAATGGGATACGGTGATCAACGTCAACCTGAAGTCGGCCTTCAATTTCATCCATGCCGTCACCCCGGTGATGATGAAGCAGAAAGGCGGAAGCATCATCAACATGGCCTCCGTGGTAGGCGTCTCCGGCAATGCCGGACAGGCAAACTATTCGGCCTCGAAAGCCGGCATGATCGCCCTGGCCAAAAGTATCGCAAAGGAACTGGGCTCAAGAGGCGTCCGCGCCAATGCCATAGCGCCGGGCTTTATCATTACAGACATGACGGCAGCCCTTTCGGAAGAAGTAAGAGCCGAATGGGCACGGCAAATTCCCCTCCGACGGGGCGGTACGCCGGAGGATGTAGCCAACGTGGCCACCTTCCTCGCTTCCGATCTCTCGTCCTACGTCACAGGGCAGACCATCCACTGCTGCGGCGGAATGAACACCTGACCGATATGGACATTATCTACGAAGACAATCATATCCTCGCCCTCAATAAAGCCTGCGGACAGATTGTACAGGGAGATAAAACCGGTGATACTCCTCTTTCGGAATCGCTCAAAGAGTATCTGAAAGAGAAGTATCAAAAGCCGGGCAACGTATTTGTAGGCGTAGCCCACCGCCTCGATCGTCCGGTCAGCGGAGTCCTCCTGTTTGCCAAAACCTCAAAAGCCCTTTCCCGCCTGAACGAAATGTTTCGCCTCGGCAAAGTAAAAAAAACCTATTGGGCCATGGTCAAAAATCCCCCTCCCGACGACAGCGGCGAACTGATTCACTGGCTCGTCCGGAACGAATCGCAAAACAAAAGCTATGCGTACGCCGAGGAGCGCCCCCACTGCAAACAAGCCGTCCTGCACTACACGCTGACCGCCCGATCGGAGCATTACTGTCTCCTGGAAATTCAGTTGAAAACCGGCCGCCACCACCAGATACGCGCACAACTGTCTGCCATAGGCTGCCCCGTCAAAGGAGATCTGAAGTATGGAGCCGAGCGCTCCAACCCCGACGGCGGCATCTGCCTGCACGCCCGCAGTGTGGAATTTATTCATCCCGTCTCGAAAGAAACCGTAAAGATCGTAGCCCCGCCGCCGCCGGCCTTCCGGATCTTCTCCGTAGCGCCGAAAAAATAAATCACCTATCTTTGCCGCCAAATAAATCGTTCAAACATTGAATCGTATGCGAAAAACAATAAGTAAATGGATGCTCCGCTTGGCGGGATGGAGAAAAGGACCCATGGGCGAGTATGTGCCGAAATGCGTGATATGCGTAGCGCCGCACACCAGCAACTGGGATCTTGTGATAGGAAAACTGCTGTATACGTCCATCGGACGTCAGGCGCATTTCCTAATCAAAAAGGAATGGTTCGTTTTCCCCCTGAGCCTGTTCTTCCGGTGGATGGGAGGAATACCGGTCGACAGGAGCAAAAATGCCTCCGTCACCGACCAGATGGCCAAAGAACTCTCCAGACATCAGACCTTCCATCTGGCCGTCACGCCCGAAGGAACACGCAAGATGGCGGAAGAATGGAAGCGGGGCTTCTACTATATCGCCATGAAGGCCAATGTACCCATCCTGCTCGCCTATATTGATTATCTGAAGAAAGAAGCGGGCGTAAAGGCGGTTTTCTATCCCACGGGCAATGCCGACGCCGACATCAACGCCATCAAAGCCCATTACCGCGGAGTCACGGCGCGGCATCCGGGAAACTTTGCCGGCAATATGTAATCCCGCAAAAACAAATACCTTATGACAGATACCTTGCATATCACGATGATCCAGGCGCCCATCGTATGGGAAAACAGGGAGGAGAACCTCTCCCGCTTCGGCCGCCTGCTTCGCCGTGCAAGCGGAAAGACCCATCTGGCAGTGCTTCCGGAAATGTTTACGACAGGCTTCTCCATGAATGTAGAAGCCCTGGCCGATACAGCCGACGGAACAACCGTCGCCACCCTCAAAGCCTGGGCCAAGGAATACCGAATGGCCATAGCAGGCAGTTTCATCGCCGAGGAGGAAGACCGGTATTACAACCGCGCCTTCTTCGTCACACCCGAAGGCGACGTCGCCTACTACGACAAGCGCCATCTCTTCTCCATGGCAGGCGAAAACAATTACTTCACGCCCGGCTCCCAGCAGACCCTCGTGCACTATCTGGGCTGGAACATCTGCCTGCAGATATGCTACGACCTGCGTTTCCCCGTCTGGAGCCGCAATGTGCACAATGCCTACGACCTGCTGATTTACGTGGCCAACTGGCCCGAAACCCGGATCGGAGCCTGGCAAGCGTTGCTCCCGGCACGGGCTGTCGAGAACCTGGCCTACGTATGTGCCGTGAACCGCACCGGAACAGACGGGAAAGGACACGGATACGGAGGCCGTTCGGTCATTATTTCTCCCAAGGGAGAGATCCTGGCGGATGCCGGTACGGAGGCGGAAGCCGTCTGTACGTGCACCGTCTCCAGAAGCCGGCTGAAAGGCCTGCGCACACGCTTCCCGGCCTGGATGGACGCCGATACTTTTATACTCCGATAAATATGAAAAACCGTACTGCCTGGAGCTGGATTCCCAGCCTTTACTTCGCGGAAGGACTGCCCTACGTGGCGGTGATGACAATTTCCGCCCTCATGTACAAGAGACTGAACATCTCCAATACCGACCTGGCCCTGTACACCAGTTGGCTGTATCTGCCCTGGGTCATCAAACCCTTCTGGAGTCCGTTCGTCGATTTGATAAAGACCAAACGCTGGTGGATCTGCAGCATGCAACTGCTGATTGGCGTCGGCATGGCAGGCATTGCCTTTACGATTCCCACCGGCTTTTTCCTGCAATCCTCGCTTGCCTTTTTCTGGCTGATGGCCTTCAGCTCCGCCACGCACGACATAGCCGCCGACGGCTTCTACATGCTGGGGCTCTCCACCGATCGGCAGGCCTTCTTTATCGGCATACGCAATACGTTCTACCGCATCGCGATGGTCACCGGACAGGGATTGCTGGTGATGCTGGCCGGTTTCCTCGAAACCCGCACCGGACGGGTGCCTTTTGCCTGGAGTATGATATTCTTCGTACTGGCCGGCATCTTTGTCGCAGCCGCCGCCTGGCACCGCTTCGTTCTTCCCCTTCCGGAAGAAGACAGGGCGCGCACGGGAGTCACAGCCCGCAGCATTCTCCGGAATTTCGGGAAGACCTTCGCGGACTTCTTCCGCAAAAAAGGCCTGGCGCCGGCGCTCCTGTTCATGCTCAGCTACCGCCTGGGCGAATCGCAGTTAGTCAAGCTGGCCTCCCCCTTCCTGCTGGATGCAAGAGAAAAGGGCGGCCTGGCGCTCTCTACGGCAGAGGTAGGCGTCGCCTACGGAACGGTGGGCGTAGTGGCGCTGATGCTTGGCGGCATTCTGGGAGGAATCGCCATTGCCCGTTCGGGCGGACTCAAACGCTGGCTGTGGCCTATGGCCCTGTCGCTGTTTATCCCGAACCTGGCCTATCTGTACATGGCCTGCGCCCAGCCCGACAATCTGCTCGTCATCAATGCCTGCGTAGGATTCGAACAGTTTGGATACGGCTTCGGCTTCACGGCCTATACGATGTACCTGATGCTCTTTTCCGACGGAGCGTACAAAACTTCGCATTACTCCATCTGCACCGGATTCATGGCGCTGGGGATGATGCTTCCGGGCATGGCCTCGGGCTGGATACAGGAGATGATCGGCTATCCGTCGTTTTTCGTCTGGGTACTGTTCAGCGGAATACCCGTCTTCCTGGTCATCCCCTTCCTGAACCTGAAAGACAAACCCGTCGGACAATGACCTGGTACGAGTACACCTTTACCTATACATCCGACGTCGACCCCGATATCATCAGCGCCGTATGGGCGTCCGAACTGGGCGAAGCCGGATTTGAAGGATTTACAGAAACCGCAGACGGACTGAAAGGATACATCCCGGAAGCGCTGCACGACCCGGAAGCGCTGCTCCGCAAAATCCGCTCATTCCCGCTGGACGACGTCGCCATCCATTTCTCCCGAACGGAGATGGAGGACAAAGACTGGAACGAGGAATGGGAAAAGAACTACTTCCAGCCGATCGTAATTGCCGACCGCTGCATGGTACATGCCTCTTTTCACGAAGTAAACCCCGACTGCTATACGTACCATATCGTCATCAATCCGAAGATGGCCTTCGGAACCGGCCACCACGAAACAACCGCTCTGATGATGGAAGCCATCCTCGCCTCCGACCTGTCGGGCAAGGCCGTACTCGACATGGGATGCGGAACGGCCGTCCTCTCCATCCTGGCCGTCATGAAAGGCGCTTCCTCCGCCGTAGCCGTAGACATCGACGGATGGGCATGCCGCAACGCGCTCGAAAACATACGCCTGAACCGTGTGGAAGCCATCCGGGTGATACAGGGAGGAGCCGGGCAGTTGCCCGCCGCCGAAACGTTCGACGCCGTCTTTGCCAACATCAACCGCAACATCCTGCTGGACGACGTCCGCCATTACGCCCTGTGCATGAAACCGGGAGCCATCCTCCTGCTGAGCGGTTTCTACACAGAAGACATCCCCGCCATACAAAAAGAATGCAGCCGCAACGGCCTTACGTTCCTCTCCTCCTCGGAGAAAAATCACTGGGCTATCGTAAGGGTACGGAAAGAACCCTGACCCCTCAAAGAGTAGTGAACAGTGAATAACGAATCAATGTCATTTACTTAAGGAATAAAGTCTTTTTACCTGATATAATGAATATTAAGCACAAAGCAGCAGCGCAACTATTTGTTGATATGCAGAATTGTGGTTAATTTTACAGCATATAATTAATGGGGGTATCCCAAGTGAAAACAAACAGGCAGATTATCGTGAAACAGCATCAAAAGAAATAGAGTATGAGATTGAAGAAGAAGGATTTAGGACGTTCTCGCGAGGCGCGTCCCA
>JAISMW010000093.1 GCA_031276545.1 Tannerellaceae bacterium | reverse complement strand
GTTCGTACATAAGTTGAATCATTTTGCCTTGAAATCCAAAATTTATTTTCGCGCTCTAAAATATGCCTGGAAGGAATTGGAGGCTATCAAATATTATGAACTTGCGTAACATGAGTTATTAATACGTGTAGCAATTTCAAGTGCGTTTAAACCGGATACATTTAATAGGATACCAATTATTTCATTTACACCGTCATAAATAATCTTTAATAGCTTATCTAACTTATTTTCAGATTGTTTTACACCGTCATCTTCACCGCCATTCACACCGTTATCCGAATGAAAAGCGGGGTGTATAGGAAGTGTTGTAACGAAAGTAACTATAATTTTCATCGGTTTCAAAACGCGGCTCCGGTGAACCGTTTTTGGCCATTTCCTTGCGGATGATGGGGATGCCCGTCCCCCATCCTTCCGTCATATCCAATTCCTTCAGAAAATCGCCGATTCTCCGGTTACGATATCTTTTATTTCGGATAATCCCACGCTGCATTTCATCGAATTTTACACTTCAGTCGGGACCTCCTTGATTAACGTGAGTTCGACCTAAGCGATCCTTTGTAAAGCGTTCGTATCCACGATGTCAAGATTCAAAGAAGGTTTTTTGGGGCGGAAAATATAGGCAATGAGTGCGGAAATCATATTTGAGATGAAGTTTACAAAGTTGCGATGACGTGTGTGCTCAATTTGACAGATGTTTTTGAGTTCGTCATTCACGGTCTCGACTAAAGCCCGTTTGCTCAAATACAAATAAATTTTGTCGCGGGTAAACATCAGGGAATTTTTCATATTCCTTATTCAGACCGCTTATCAGATGTATTCCTTCTATAAACAGCATTTCAAACAGACTTTGAGAAATATATCCCCTGTCGGCAAAGAGTTTACCGGACAGCTTATCGTGAAACTTTTTGTTTTTCAAGGGTTCACGGTCGTCCGTATTCGCCCGGGTAATCACAAAGTCAAGGATTTCTCCCCGATCATTGATGAGGATATGCAGCTTGAAGCCGAAAAAACCATCCCATCGTACTTTTACCCTTGGATGCCAATCCTTTGAATGTCCTGTGGGTGTGTTCGCGTTTGATGTGACACACGCGAAGCGGGGTGGAATCAATGAAAGAGACGCCGGTGCATTTACCCAAACAGCACGGTTGCAGGAAAAGCGTCATTTTTACAACTGTTTTTTGCTGCAGTTCTACAAAACGGCTGAGCTGACCGTACGGGGAAAATCCTTCCTGCAGTGTACCTGAATGTATTGAGTATAAAAGGCTTTCGGGTTTCTGAACTGTTTGAGGTGGAACAGGATAAGAATGGTGATTACCTCACTGTCGGACATGGTGAATTTGCGGTTCCGGCTTTGTTTGCCGCTGTCTTTTTTGAAGACGTGCCCCTGCATTACCGCGTCAAAATTGCGACTGAATTCGTCTGCAAGGCAGTAAATTTCCACTATATTTACATCCATAAGAGATAAGATTTTAAAGTTCGTATTTCTTTGTTTATTAATGTCTTAAAGATATGAATATCTTATCTCTTTCCTATTCTTTTTTGCCTTTTCTTACGTCGAACTCACGTTAATAGAATTACTCCAATTTAAAATGCGTTTGTCCTGAGCCCCGCATAAGGCTCTCTTGCGCGGATTGAGTCTGTTTTGTAGTTTTGCGCCCTGTTAGAAAAAATGACGGAATGGATTGGCGTGATTTATTATATTTCTCGAACAATGAACGGAAGGCTCTCACCCTGCTGTTTCTGCTGATTGTGGCTGGAGGCGTTGCCTTGTTTGTCAGCGACAAGTATCGGAAGCACGGGCTTGCCGAAGCGGAACCCCTTTATATTGTACAGCCGGAAAATGCTCCACTTCCCGTACAGCCGGATACGACATCCCCTGCTGTTTCCCCACAGCTCTCGCCCCGGAAAAGCCCCCGCAGCAGGACACCGCAGCAGGCGGCCTTTCCACGAAATGAAAAATTCCCGGCAGGGAGTATCGTGGAACTGAATACGGCGGATACGGCAACGCTGAAGAAGGTACCCGGTATAGGAAGCGTCTTTGCCGGACGCATCGTGAAGTACAGGGCGCTGCTGGGCGGTTTTTACTCCGTGGAACAGCTCAGGGAAGTGTACGGGATAGATGAGGAACGGTATCTTTCCCTGCAAAAATGGTTTCATGTCGATACATCCTTTATCGCGAAGCTGCCGGTTAATCATCTTGCTTCCGATACGCTGGCGAAGCATCCCTACATCAGCTACAGGCAGGCACGCATTATCGGGCAGTTGTGCCGACAGAAAGGCCGCCTCGACGGATGGGAAAACCTGCGCCTGCTGGAAGAATTTACCGAAGCCGACCGGGCGAGACTGTTTGCCTACCTGTCTTTCCGGTGAAAAAAGTTGTCAATCCTTGCGGAATGCTTATCTTTGCCTTCGTTTGATAAGTTTTTTAAATCAACTTGCTAATTCATAAAACTATGTTGGATTATATTACCTGGACGGCAGACCCTGCCATCTTCAGCCTCGGACCGCGTGAGATTCGCTGGTACGGTGTGGCTTTTTCCGTAGGATTTGCTGTCGGCTGCATGATTGTAGCACGCATGTGGAAGAACGAAAAGCTGCCTTCCGCCTGGATCGATTCGCTGCTGATGTATACCGTACTGGGCACGGTGCTGGGCGCCCGGCTGGGGCATTGCCTGTTCTACGATCCGGTATACTATCTGTCGCATCCGCTGGATATACTGAAGATATGGGAAGGCGGCCTGGCCAGCCACGGCGGCACCCTGGGCATCGTCGTTGCCGTATACTACTATTCAAAGCGCATATCGCACCGCAGTATGCTCTGGACCTTCGATAAATTAGTGGTGCCGACCGGCCTGGTAGCCGCTTTGATCCGCCTGGGCAATCTGATGAATCACGAGATATACGGACACGTGACCGATAAACCCTGGGGATTCCGTTTTATCGAAAATCTGCACGCCTGGAAAAGAGGCGCCGAACCGGTCTTTACCGCACCGAGCCATCCCACCCAACTGTATGAAGCCGGCTGTTACCTCCTCACCTTCCTTCTTTGTATATGGCTCTATTTCAAAAAAGATGCCTATAAAAAGGAAGGACTTATCTTCGGCCTGTTTATGATTTGCATCTTCGGCTCACGCTTCTTCATTGAGTTCCTCAAGAACAACCAGGAAGATTTCGAAGCCAATATGTGGTTGAATATGGGCCAGCTCCTCAGCATCCCCTTTGTGCTGGCCGGCATCTATTTTGTCCGGAAAGCCCTTAACAAGAATAACACGTATGAAAGCAAAAGAAATAGCAAATAACCTGTTTTACGTAGGTGTAAACGACCGCCAGAAAGAACTCTTCGAGAATTTATGGCCCCTGCCTTCGGGCGTATCCTACAACGCCTACCTCCTCCTTGACGGTAAAACCGTACTGATAGACACGGTAGATGTATGCTACTCGGACATTTTCCTGAAGAAAATAGCCGGCGTCCTGCAGGGAAGGCCGCTGGATTATCTGGTGGTAGGCCACATGGAACCCGACCATTCGGGAAGCATCCGCCTCCTGCGCCGGCAGTACCCCGACGTACAGATTGTAGGCAATGCGAAGACGTTCGGAATGCTGGAAGGCTATCACGGAATCACCTCCGGCCTGCACGAAGTGAAAGAAGGCGATGCGCTCCACACCGGCAGCCGGGAACTCCGTTTCTATATGGCGCCGATGGTACACTGGCCCGAAGTGATGTTTACCTACGACCCGAAAGAAAAAGTGATATTCTCGGCCGACGCCTTCGGCACCTACGGTACGCTCGACGGAGGTATCCTGGATACGGAACTGGACATAGCCCCTTTCATGGACGAAATGATGCGCTACTATGCCAACATCGTAGGCAAATACGGAAGCCCCGTACAGAAAGCGCTTCAGAAGCTGTCCACCCTGGATATCCGAACCATCTGCTCCACGCACGGCCCGGTATGGCGCGAACACCTGGCGGATGCCGTCTCGGTGTACGACCGTTTGAGTCGCTACGAAGGTGAAAACGGCGTGACAATCATCTACGGCAGCATGTACGGACATACCGAACAGATGGCCGAAGCCATTGCCTCCTCGCTGGCAGAAAACGGCGTGAAGCACATCGTGATACACAACGTAAGCAAAACGCACGCCTCCTACATTCTGAGGGATGTATTCCGCTACAAAGGCCTGATAGCAGGAAGCCCCACATACAGCAACCAGTTGTTTCCCGAAGTGGAATCCATTCTGAACAAGATAGAGATACGCGAAGTGAAGAAACGCCTCTTCGGCTATTTCGGCTCGTTCACCTGGGCCGGCGCCTCCGTGAAACGCCTTGCCGCCTTTGCCGAACGCATGAACTGGGAAACCGTAGGCAAACCGGTAGAACAGAAACATGCCCTAAAGGACGACACCTACGAAGCCTGCCTGGAGCTGGGAAAAGCCATGGCTGACCGGTTGAAACAGGAATAAGAACACTGAAAACAATGATACATGAGACTGATTATTGAACCCGATTACGAACAGCTCTCCCAATGGGCAGCCCATTATGTAGCCTCAAGCATACGGAAAGCAAACCCCTCGGAAGCAAACCCCTTTGTGCTGGGATTGCCCACCGGCTCGTCGCCCCTGGGCATGTACCGCTGCCTGACGGAACTGAACAGGCAGGGCAAGGTGTCGTTCCGGCATGTGATAACCTTCAACATGGACGAATACGCGGGACTTCCCCAGGATCATCCCGAAAGCTACCACTCGTTTATGTGGAACAACTTCTTCCGGCATATTGACATTCCCCAAAAAAATGTGCATATACTGAACGGAAATGCAGCCGACCCGGAGCAGGAATGTGCCGCATACGAAGCCGCCATGAAGGAGGCCGGAGGAATTGACCTCTTTGTGGGTGGCATCGGCCCCGACGGACATATTGCGTTCAACGAACCGGGGTCTTCCCTGGCTTCGCGCACACGCATCAAGACCTTGACGGCCGATACGATTATCGCCAATTCGCGTTTCTTCGACGGAGACGTGAACAAAGTTCCCCGAACAGCCCTCACCGTAGGCGTAGGCACCATACTGGACGCCGCCGAAGTACTCATCCTGGTGAACGGGCACAGCAAGGCGCGCGCCCTTAGGGAGGCCGTAGAAGGCGCCGTCAGCCAGATGTGGACCATCACCGCCCTCCAACTGCACCCGAAAGGTATCATCGTAGCCGACGAAGCAGCCTGCGACGAACTGAAAGTGGGCACCTACCGCTATTTCAAAGACATCGAAAAAGCGCATCTGTGCCCCGCCGGCCTGCTCTCATAAGCACCTGAAATGAAGAAGATACAGTTTGCCGTAGCAGGTTGCGGACATATCGGCAAGCGCCACGCAGAAATGATTTTGCGGGAAGAAGGCGCCGAACTGGCCGCCCTGTGCGACATCCTTCCCCGAGAAGCGCTGGGACTCGAAGCCTTCGAAGCGCCTTTCTTCACCGACTTTGCCGGTATGCTGGAGGCCTCGCTCCCGATAGACGTTGTCAATATCTGTACGCCGAACGGCCTGCATGCCCCGATGGCCGTCCGCGCTCTCGAAGCGGGCTATCACGTGGTAATAGAAAAACCCATGGCGCTCACACGTACCGATGCGGAGAAAATAGTCTTTGCCGCCCTCAAGCATCGCCGGCAAGCCTTCTGCGTGATGCAAAACCGCTACTCGCCCCCTTCTGTATGGATAAAGGAAATGGTGGAAACCAGACGGCTGGGCGATATTTATATGGTGCAGCTCAATTGCTACTGGAACCGAGACGAACGTTATTACAAACCCGGCGGATGGCACGGCAACGCCGCCCTCGACGGGGGAACGCTCTTCACCCAGTTCTCGCATTTCGTAGACATTATGTACTGGCTCTTTGGCGACATCACCGACATACAGGCACGCTTTGCCGATTTCAACCATACCGGACTTACCGACTTCGAGGATTCCGGCAGCGTACATTTCCGCTTCCTGAACGGAGGTCTCGGCTCCCTTTGCTTCTCCACCTCCGTATGGGACAGGAATATGGAAAGCAGTATGCTGATAGTAGCCCGGAATGGCAGCGTAAAAATCGGCGGGCAATATATGGACAAAGTAGAGTACTGCCACGTGAAGGACTACACCCTGCCGGAACTCCCCCCCACCAGTCCCAGCAATGATTACGGCGCCTACAAAGGCTCTGCGCAAAACCACCACTGCGTTATCCGAAACGTAGTAAACGTCCTTTCCGGCGCTTCCTCCGAACCCATCACCACCAACGTCCTCGAAGGAATGAAGGTCGTAGATATCATACAGCGCATCTATCGCGCAAATAAATAATTCTTATTACAACGGAGCTCCCTACAAAGAGGCGGATACGCTGACCAGCAGGGACAGAGCGGAAGGATGATAGCCGGCCAGGGACACACCCAGGTCGAAGGTACTTATCTTCACCCCGCCCCCTACCGAAAACCCGCTGAAGGCATTGCCGTTTTGCAGCTTCATCTCGGCATTGATTTTGGGATTGTAGCCTGCTCCCAGCCAGAAATTTTCCGAAGGGACAAGGTCTATCCCTATCACAAAGTGCTTTATAAAGGTCTGAAAGAACTCATCCCTGCTATCGGTCGGCCGGGTGCGGTCGGTATACGAAAAGTCCCATCGGTTCAGATACATGGCGGTAATCGAAAAGCGAAAGGGCGCATGAGCCAGCCGTTTGCTGAACCCCGCCTGTATATCCCAGGGCAGCCGCCGGCGAGCGTCGTAGTACGCTTTCAGTTGGGCGCCGGCATGTTTCAGTACGATACCCGCCGAAAATCCGTTTTCCGAATCATAATAGCTCAGGCCGGCATCGGCAGCCAGGCCGAGGGACGTATAGCTTTCCAGGGAAGAATACAGGAACTTCAGGCAAAGCCCCCCCCGCCAGCGTTCGGAAAGATTGTGCGAATAAAAGGCGTTCAGGCTGACGTCTTCCACCGAAAACTCTCCTTCCACCTGTTTTTCGGCAGTCGTTTGCCTGAAACGGCCATAGCTGATAAAGCTCGCACCAGCGCCCCAGACACCCTGTTCACCCAGTGCGCGGATATAAAGAGCGCTGCCCAGATGTATGTCGGACACGAAATTCATATAATTCAGGTTCACCATGCCGGCCATTTCGGCGCCGGCCAAAGCAGGATTATGAAACACTAGCGAAGGATCCGGTTCCACTACCGACACATTGTTACCTCCCAGGGCATTAGCCCGTGCGGAAGTGGGGTAGCGCAAAAAGGCAAACACTTCCTCCCCGTTCTGAGCCGCCGCTCCGCATACCGTCAGCAGCCATACTATGCAAGCAATATTTCTCATCGTGCTATACAAACGGGAAAAAGCGTGAAAAGGTATACTGTGGAATCTTTTTTTGCCCGGCACGGGAAACGCCTCCGTTTATCTCCGGGGTAAATAGTTTTATCCGGGAGGAAGGAAAATGTATCGCTGATTGTTAAGCCTTCATTCGGGATAGAGGCCGGGCTTTATCGGGTGGCTTAGGCTAAGTTTGCAAAATATCATATTGAAAAATAAACAAAGCAGAGAACTCGAATTTAATAAAATAACGTGAGTTCGACGTAAGGAAAAGGCGGCAATACTGGACTCCTCCATCGCTTGGAACAATTGATTTGAGGCAATAAAAGTCTGACTTTC
The DNA here is from genome assembly GCA_031276545.1 of Tannerellaceae bacterium. The sequence goes on along the minus strand of JAISMW010000093.1, from coordinate 404 downwards.
CGACAAAATCTGAAGGCCGATCGCCGCCGAATTTGCCTTTCCGACTGAGTCGGAAGTCTGATCGCCGCCAGGTTTGCCTTTCCGACTGAAAACAAAAGTCTGATCGCCGCCAGGTTTGCCTTTCCGACTGAGTCGGAAGACTGATCGCCGTCAGGTTTACCTTTCCGACTGAGTCGGAAGACTGATCGCCGCCAGGTTTGCCTTTCCGACTGAGTCGGAAGTCTGATCGCCGTCAGGTTTGCCTTTCCGACTGAGTCGGAAGACTGATCGCCGCCGGATTTGCCCTTCCGACAAAATCGGAAAGCCGATCGCCGCCGGGTTTGACTCTTCATAGGTAATAAACAAGGGTTCTTACGAAAAAACGGAATCAGATTGAACAAAATCTTAGCACAATCGGAAAAACC
>JAISMW010000059.1 GCA_031276545.1 Tannerellaceae bacterium | reverse complement strand
TGATTCGTCCGGAAATGTTGCACTGAAATTCAATAGATTCATATCAATAGCCATCTTTATTATAGCCACCAAAGTTAGTAATTTCTTGTTAGGTATGCAATACGATATTCATTTTTTTTTTTATCATCCGAATCTCAATCAATAGCTTCCGGCGAAGAATGATACAAATTCGCAGGCAGTTTAAACGGCGTATCCGTTGTCAGGATAGCCTGAATCCGGTCGAGCGAATAAGTGCGAATGGCATCGTAAGGGAGATTGCGCGCTACCAGGTACCAGCGTTGTCGGAAGATTTTCAGGCAATAGGTCTCTACGTCAAAGGTGCTAGGTGCATCCCGCCAAAGCTCCGTTAAGTAAGTTCCAAAGTCAGGCCGTCGCGCATGGCTCCGATGACGGACGCCAGGAAATGCTGTCCCGACAGAATTTGCTCGACCGGGATGCGGCGCTTCAACGGACGACTTTCGTTTATCAGGTTGTTGACGGCAAACGTGTTCAACAACCATGAACGCATGCCGCCGCATTCAATATCGTCTTTGTTTTCGATGTAATAGGCATAACCGTTTCGCATGTCGCATTCAATGTTGATACTGAACATTTCTTCGATGTGGCGATGCGGTGATAGTGGAACGTGCGTAACGGAAGTTTTTTACCTTCGCTCAATTCGTTGCACAGCCAACGTTTGTTGAGGTCTTCAAATGTGATTTTGCCTGCCCGGTAAATAGTGTCAACAAGCCAAATGTAGCGGTCAAAAAGATTTTTCATGTTGAATATAAATGGAGATTTACGAACTCATGTTATGCACAATCAAAAAAAGCATAACTTAGCAGGATGAAAAAAGAGATGGATTTATACAGCGATTACTTGTTGAGCAGTTTTGGTCAGGTAACAGCGACGAGGCTTTCCGGTTTTCCGGACAGGGCTGTGTCCCACGACAAAATCATCCGCACACTGTCTGATAGCGAATACACTTCAAATGATTTATGGCAGGAAGTAAAGGCTTGGGTTCGGGAATACGAAAGCGAAGACGCGTGTTTGATATTCGATGATACGATTGTAAGTAAACCGTACACGGACGAAAACGACCTGATTAGTTGGCACTGGGATCACAGCAAAGGGCGCAATGAGAAGGGGATTAATTAATTGACTGCCTTTTACCATACCCCATTACCTTTTGCGTCGGAAGCCTTGCGGGTTCCGGTAGCCTTTGAATGTGTAAAAAGACGATTCCACTGAAGAAATGTACATGGTAGGTAACGATTTGACACTTTCCGTCAACGATTTCCAAACACTTTACAAAAAACGGTGGAATGTGGAAGAATACCACAAATCACTCAAACAGAACGCTTCTCCGGCAAAATCGCCCACAAGAACTGTGATTACACAAACGAATCATCTGTTGGCCTCGCTGTTGGCCTATATCAAATTGGAGAAACTCAAGTGTGTACATAAATTGAATCATTTTGCCTTAAAATCCAAAATTTATTTTCGCGCCCTAAAATATGCCTGGAAGGAATTGAAGGCTATCAAATATTATGAACTTGCGTAACATGAGTTATTGAAACTGATAAAATAAAAATAGAATGAACTTAAACAATTTTCACAAACATATTTCGCATAGTATTTTTGAAAGAGGCGAAGATTATTACGAAAATGATATGGTTGACAATGTTGAACATGATTATCCGGATACTTGGACGGCAGAAGTTGAGGGAAGCGATCTGTACACCGTTGAAATAAAAATGAATGGCGATGAGATTGTGTCTTGGGATTGTGATTGTCCATACGATTACGGCGATATTTGCAAACATGCAGTGGCTGTTCTCCTCTATATCAAAGACAATAAAAAGAGTCATCCGGTAACTATCGAAATTCCGACTCCTCCTCAGCAAGAACAGTTGAATGAAATTTTAAAACACGTTAATCAAAAGGAACTTACGTCCTTTCTGTCTCAATATGCAGACAAACATCCCGACTTTTATCAAGCATTGCAGTCTAATTTTCATCCTCAAAAGAAGAAAAATGTTTCTGTCGATTACATCAAGGAAATACAAAAATGTTTCAAAGTAAGGAGTTCATACGACAGGTATGGTTATTCAAGTGAAGGAAAGATGATTTCTCATAATTTGGATGCTTATATCAAAAAAGCCAAGTCGTTGGTAAAATTGAATTGCAAGGAGGAAGCCTTGGGTATTCTGCTTCACATTATCATGGAAATAGGAGATAATTATGAAGAATATGAAGATTACGATGCCGATTTAGCTTGTGTGTGTCAGGAAGCTTCTGAAATAATAGCAGGAATAATTAAATCAGATTTGCCTGACGATTTACTGAATAAATTGATGGACGAAATAGGCCAATTGATTAAAAATAACAATTATGGCAATTATAGTTTAGCCGATTTAGACCAATTATTCCTTTCGATAAGCCTCAAGACTTCAAATTTTGAGGGCAGTCTTCAAATCATTGACGAAATATTAAAAAACGAACCGGATTCTTTTCGTACCTTTTCGTTAGTTCTGTCTAAAATTGAACTTTTGGAAAACGCAAATAAAAAAGAAGAAGTTGAAAATGTAATCTCTCAATATATTTATTTGCCCGAAATCCGGAAGATAAAATTAAAAGAACTTCTATCAGAAAAGCAATACGAACAAGCGCTCGCTTTAATTGATGAAGGAATAATTCTTGCCAAAGAGAAAAGACATCCCGGAACAGAAAGTGACTGGAAAGACGAAAAATTGACCGTATACAAATGGATGGACAACAAAGAAAAGATAATCGCAATAGCGGAAGATTTATTTATCAACGGTAGAGACAGTATGAAATATTACCACGTTTTGAAAACAGTCATTCAACCAGAAAAGTGGGTAAATTATCTGGATGACCATCTCTTAAAATCAGGAAACCAAAAGATAATTGGCGGTCATGTATTGGCAAAAATTTATATTGAAGAGGAATATTGGGAAAGATTGATGGATCATGTCGAAAAAAATATTCAATTAGGAAAACATTGTTCATTAGGAGAATACGAAACTTATTTGAAATCACGCTATCCGGAACGGATGTTGACATTTTACCGGTCGCAAATTACCGATTATGCCGCTCAAAATATGGGTAGAGACCATTATAAATATATAGCTGACATATTGAAAATTATGAAAAAATATCCCGGAGGGACTGAAGCAGTTGATTCGCTTTTGGCTCATTTCAAATCCATTTATTCAAATCGGCGTGCGATGATGGAGGAATTGGGGAAATAATATTTTCAATTGAAACATTGCAAATATCCCAAGCAATCACTGCCTTTGTTTTCGGAAACAACTCAAAGTAAACGAACGCAAAACAGTGTAGCTTCCAAGTGATTTCCTGGTGAGAAGAAAATTTTTAAGCCTAAGTTGTTGGCGGTAAAAACAGCACATCTCAAGCAGAAGTTATTGCACAAGTATTCGAGTCGTAAGCCTTGACTAATAAATTTAGGTGGTTTACTTAATACAGGCTATGGGTAGAAAACATTAAATCTTCCCAGCATGATGCCGGAATAAGTTGGATAGTCGGATTTAATGATACCCTGTATTTCATACCGGACGGTTTGGCTTCCTTCTTTTGCCGGTATGGGGCGCCGGCGAACAATGATATGGTAATCCTCTATCAGCCGTTTGATTTGACCGCCGATACTTTTATCTCCTAACGCATATCTCCTAACGCAGCCTGTGAATTCCGCAAACAGTTTGGAAAATAAGGATTAAGCGAAGTGGACAGGATGTACAGGATGAAATTGTGCGATGAATACGCCGGAAGCTCCCCGAAGCGCTTTGGCCGGCGAACGGTTGGATCGCCGGGTTTGTAATTCAGATAAATTTCATGTAAGTTTGCCCTCTCTATAAATAAAGTTTCTTATTATTAATTGTTAAACAATATATCTATGGAAAAGCCTTATGTCATAGGCATTGATATGGGCGGTACGAATACCGTGTTTGGAGTGGTGGATGCAAGAGGTACAATCTTGCAAAGTGGTTCGATTAAAACGAATAAACATGCCGATGTGAACGATTACGCGAATGAACTGGCACAAGCCGTCCGGGTTTCAGTCGACCGGGTGGGGGGAACGGCCAGGATCAAAGGGATCGGAATTGGTGCGCCCAATGGAAATTATTTCAGCGGCTGCATCGAATTTGCCGCCAATCTTCCCTGGAAAGGACGGATTCCGCTGGCACAGATGATCAGTGAAAAGCTGGACAATATCCCCGCCACACTGACCAACGACGCCAATGCGGCGGCTATCGGAGAAATGACGTATGGCGTAGCGCGAGGAATGAAAGATTTCATCATGATTACGCTGGGTACAGGCGTAGGCAGCGGTATCGTAATCGGCGGTAATCTGGTGTACGGGCACGACGGATTCGCCGGCGAGTTGGGACACGTCATTGTGCGGCGCCACAACGGGCGCATGTGCGGCTGCGGACGTCAGGGCTGTCTGGAAACCTATACCTCGGCTACCGGAGTGGCGCGTACCGCACGCGAATATCTGGAGATACGTACCGAAAACAGTTTGCTGCGCGATTTGGATCCGGACACCATCACCTCGAAAGATATATATGAAGCAGCCATGAAGAACGACAAGATAGCGCTTGATATATTCGAAACGACCGGCCACATGCTGGGAGAAGCTTTTGCCGACTTCATCGCCTTTTCAAGCCCCGAAGCAATCATCTTATTCGGCGGATTGGCCAAGGCCGGCAAATTAATATCCGTCCCGATACAGGAGGCGATGGACAGGAATATATTGAACGTATTTGCCGGAAAAACCAAATTGCTCTTTTCCCAACTGAAAGAAGCGGATGCCGCCATATTGGGCGCCAGCGCACTGGGCTGGGAAGCGAAAGATGTATAAAGAAATGCACCACCCTTTACAGGCCTTCAAGTATTGTCCGGTTTGCGGAGCCGCTGCCTTCACGGCACGGAACGGGAAGGCAAAGCAATGCGCGGTATGCGGCTTCATCTATTATTCCAATCCGTCGGCTGCAGTTGCCTGCTTTATCCGGAATAAAGAAGGAGAACTCTTGCTGGTGAGGCGAGCCAAAGAACCGGCCTGCGGAACATTAGACCTTCCCGGCGGTTTTACCGATATGTACGAAACGGCGGAAGAGGCCGCGTACCGCGAGGTGAAAGAAGAGACAGGGCTTTCACCGGAGCATTTCCGCTATCTGTTCTCCCTTCCGAATATCTATCCTTACGGAGGCATCCACGTCCATACTCTGGATTTATTCTTCGAATGTGATGTAGAACATTTTGACGGCGCCCGGGCAGCCGATGATGCCGCCGAAATACTTGTCCTCCACCCCCAAGACCTGAATCCGAAAGATTTCGGTTTGATCTCCATCCGAAAAGCAGTCTGTATGTACAGGGATATACAGGCAGGAGCGGAAAGAACGGAGGGGAAATGAACCGGTGTTTTTAAAAAGGCCTTGTTGTACCGTCGAATGACTTTTATCGCGTACATTTGTATCCATTATATTTTTTAAACCAAAGGAATGATGAAAAGACTATTTATTCCACTCTGTCTGATATGCGGCTGTTATGCGGCTGTCGGGCAGCGATCGTATCAGTTCAATGCACCCGAACGCCTGTTTACCGAAGGAAAGGAACTGTTCGAGTTGAAGAACTATTCCGGATGTATCGACAAATTGCAGGCCTACAAACTGCAGGAGGCCGATCCCTCCCTGGTACGGGAGGCCGACTATCTGCTTGCCTGCGCCGCCTACGAACAGGGACTTCCCCAGGCTCTCGAACAGTTGAAAGAATATCTGGATACCTATCCCGACACCCCCTATGCCGACGAAATTTGTTTTTATGCCGGCTCGATTCACTTCGGAAACAGGGAGTACGAGAAAGCGGCATTCTGGCTGAACGAAGCCGACATAGACCTGCTGAGTGAAGACCGGCAGGAGGTGTATACCTACCGTTTGGCCTTTTCGCTACTGCAGACGGGCGATACCGGCAGGGCACGCGCTTACTTCCGGCGCATCGGGCAGGCAGGAGAGACCTACCGCGAAGCGGCCTCCTATTACGTGGCTTACATAGACTATACGGCAGGGCGTTACGGCGATGCGCTGGAAGAGTTTACCCGCCTGAAAAATATCGCAGCCTACCGGGAGTCGGCACAATACTTTACCGCACAGATTTATTTTATACAAGGAAAGTACGACCGGGTGGTGAGCGAGGGGGAAGACCTCCTCTCCCGTTATCCCGACAGTCCGAATAACAGCGAGGTGTACCGCATCACCGGCAACTCTTATTATCACCTGAACAATCGCGACAAGGCCATCGCCTACCTGTCGGAATACACCCGGTTGGCGGAAAATGCGCGGCGAAACGATTTATACATCCTGGGGATCAGCCATTATAATAATGAGGATTACGACAATGCCGTCGCCTGCCTGAGCCAGACCGTCCTCGAAGACGACGCGCTGACCCAGAATGCCTACCTCTACATCGGACAGAGCTACCTGAAAAAAAACGACAAACACAATGCCCGTATGGCCTTTGAAGCGGCTGCCGCCGCTTCCTTCGATCTGCAAATCAAAGAAGTGGCTACCTACAACTACGCGCTCCTGATCCACGAAACAGCTTTCGCAGGGTTCGGAGAGTCGGTAGCTGTTTTCGAAAAGTTCCTGAACGACTTCCCCAACTCCAGGTATACCGACCATGTGAACGACCATTTAGTGGAAGTCTACCTCACAACCAAAAATTACCAGGCGGCACTTACCTCCATCGAAAAGATCAACCATCCCGGCACAAGGATATTGGAAGCCAAGCAGGATATCCTTTTCCAGTTGGGAACGCAGGCCTTTGCCAATATGAAGATGGACGACGCCATCAAACTGTTTGACAGAGCAATCGACATGGGAGCCTATCACATAGAGTCGCGCAACAACGCTTACTTCTGGCGGGGGGAATCCTACTACCGACAGGAACTCTTCCAGAATGCCATAGCCGACTACCGCACCTATCTGAACAATACACGACTGCGCAACACGGATATGTACGCCCTGGCCTACTACAACACGGGATACTGCTTCTTCAAGCAGCAACGCTATGAGGAGGCATTGAAAAATTTTCGCCAGTACACCGAACTGGAGCGCAACAGCAAAACCGAGGCCTACGCCGACGCCTACAACCGGATAGGAGACTGCCTGTTTTACAACCGCCGATTCGCCCCGGCAGAAGAAAACTACACCCGCGCGGCGGCGCTCCAGCCATCCACAGGAGACTATTCGCTCTTTCAGAAAGGATACATCGCCGGATTGCAGAAAGACTACAAAAGCAAGATCGCCGTAATGGACCGCCTCCTGGCCGATTATCCCGACTCGCGCTACGTCCCCGACGCATTGTTCGAAAAAGGACGTGCCTACGTGCTGCTCGACAACAGCAACGCGGCCGCCGAAGCCTTCGAAACGCTGATACGCCGCTTTCCCCAGCACAGCCGGACACGCAAGGCCGGCGTACAGTTGGGCTTGCTCTATTACAACAACAACAAACTGGCTAAAGCTGCCGAGGCCTACAAAAACGTCATCTCCCATTACCCCGGAAGCGAAGAAGCCCGCGTAGCCCTGCAGGATTTGAAATCCGTATACATCGACCTGAACGACATCGACGCATACGCAGCCTACGCCAATTCCCTCGGTGGCAGCCTGAGAGTGGACATATCCGAACAGGATTCGCTCACCTATACCGCTGCCGAACGCCTGTTTATACGGGGAGACTACGACGGGGCGCGACGGGGACTGACGAATTATCTGCAAAACTTCCCCGCCGGAGCTTTCGCCACACGGGCGAACTACCATCTGGCCTCCATCTGCTTCGGCCTGAAAAACTATGCGGAAGCAAAACGCCTGTACGCCCTCGTGCTGGAAAGCGGCGACACCCAATTTATGGAAGACGCCTTGGCACGCAAGGCCGAAATGGAATACCTGGAGAAAAATTACGGAGACGCACTGGAAAGTTTCAAGCAACTGAGGCTCGTTGCCGAAGACCGGCAAAACCGGGATGCCGCCCAACTGGGCATCATGCGCTGTGCACAAGCTGTCGGACACGCACAGGATGCACTCGAGGCCGCAGAAGATATACTGAAAGGCGCCAAGCTCGCGCCCGAAACAGCCGCGGAAGCCCGCCACATCCGCGCCAAAGCTTTCCTCCATCTGCGGCAGCCCGGCAAAGCCCTGCCGGATTTGCAGACCCTGGCCAAAGATACGCGCACCGCCACCGGAGCCGAGGCTAAATACCTGCTGGCACAACTGTATTACGACTCCGGCGACAACGCAAAGGCCGAAACAGAATTGATGAACTTCATCGAGAACGGAACGCCACACTCCTACTGGCTGGCGCGCGGTTTTATCCTGCTGGCCGACGTGTACATCCGGCAGGGAGACGATTTTCAGGCAAGGCAGTACCTCGCCAGTTTGAAAAACAATTACAGAGGAAATGACGACATTGCCGATATGATAGAAAACAGATTAGCGAAACTAAAGAATGAATGAACAATGAAGACCCTATATCCTAAAACGGCGATCTGTATCCTGTGCCTGTCGGGATTCGCCTTACACCTCGCAGCACAGGAAGAACAAACGGAATCGGCGCTGAGCCGCGAACTCACATTGGAACGCGAATATAATCCCTCCGTTCAGGACGCAAACAAAGTGAACACCCTGCCGGCCGTCAAAGAACCGGTGATTACCAAAATACCCATCGACTATGCCACCCTCTCCATACCGGCCGACCCCAAACGGGAATTAAATCTGCTGCCCGCCGACCGCTTCCTGGCGGATATGCTGTACAACAACCGCCGCGGATATGCAAACGCAGGAATCGGAACCTTCCGGGATATCAACGGAGATATAGGATATCACATCCTGAGCACCGAAAAAGACAGGCTGAACGTCTTTTTCTCACACCGATCCACCGGTGGAAAAAGAGAATACACCGACGGTTTCCTGAAAGGAGAAAAAGTGGCGGCCAAAATGAACGACAACCTGGGAGGCGTTCACTTCCGCCACGTATTCGACCGATCGACCGTACACCTCGGAGCAAAGTACCGATACTCCGCCTTCAACTACTACGGACTGCCCGCACCCAATGCACACAGTATATGGCCGGGACCGGTGGTCGATACCGAAACGAATCAGGTAAGCCGCCTGTTTGCAGCTAATCTGGGAATCGAATCGAAGGGCATTAAGCCCGTAGGCTACCTGATAGACGGAGACTATACCCGCTTTGCCTACCGATACGCCTGGGACGAAAGCATGAAAGGCGTCACAGAACATACCCTGGGAGCCCGCATGAAAATCTACGCCATGCTCGGCGCCGCCAAACAGGTGGGCGTCGCCGCCAAGTTCAACTATTTCTTCTACAACCTCCCCGACGCATCCGCATCCGAATTTAAAAATTACCTGGAAACCACCCTGACGCCCTACTTCAAGGCCGAAGGAGACTTCTGGGACCTCACGCTGGGGGCAAACCTCATGTTCCTCACCGAAACAGACAGAAACCCGGCAAAACTCTTCGCCTCTCCCCATGCCGGACTCGACATACAGGTCGGCAGGAAAACCATCATTTACCTGAACGCCGGAGGCGAAATCCGATCCAACAGCGCCCGGCAACTGTCTGAAGAAAACCGCTATGCCGACCCGTACATGAGCGCAACGCCTTCGCGAACCTGGCTCGACGCCGTGGCCGGAGTCAGAAACGGACTGCTCCCCGGACTCTGGTTCAACCTCTTCGCCCAATACAAGGCCACAGACGACGATTACTTCTTCATCCCCTATATGACGTCCGAAGGATTCGGAAACGTCAGCCGAGTACTTTCACAAGACTTTAGGCTTCTCCGGGGAGGAGTGGAACTGAAATACGCCTACCGGAAGCTCTTTGAACTCTCCGTGAAAGGTATCTACAACCACTGGAACGAAGAAAAGGACGAAAACTCCGGACAGGAATCGGAAGACCCCTACAACGCAATCGCCGGACGCAAAGCCTACGGACGACCGTCGGCCGAACTGACGGCAGGAACCCGCATCCGGCCTGTCGGGAATCTCTCCATCGCCCTGGACTACTACCTCGCATCCGGCAGAAAAGCCCCGGCAAACAACTACCGAATCGTAAAGATGAAAGACATCAGCGAACTGAATCTCACCGCCGCCTATACCTTCAGCGATACCTTCGGAGCCTATCTGAAAATGTATAACCTACTGTTCAAATCCTACGAACACATCTACGGATACCCCCTCCGGGGATTCAGCATCATGGCCGGTGTGAATGTGAATTTTTAACACTCAACAAACGATATCCCCATCATCATGAAACTTGTACAAATAACAAAGTCGGCGCTCCTGCTGGCCCTGGGCGCCATGTGCCCAATCGCCGCACAAGTAGCGCAACGTGCCATGACAGTAGAAGACCTCGCCGCATGGAAACGCATCACCGAAAAAGCCGTCTCCGACGACGGACAGTGGATCACCGCCAAAATGGAACCCTGGAGAGGAGACCCCGCCGTATACGTATACAACCGGAAGGGAGAAGAAATAGCCTCCTTCGAACCGGCAAAAAAAAGCGAGTTCTCCGCATCCGCCCCGCACTATCTCGTCGTAACCGCCACCGCCTCCCTGGAAGAAACCGAAGAACTGAAACGCAAGAAAACCAAAGAAGACCGAATGCCGATGAACCGCCTCATCATCTGCGACCTGAAGAACCGCAAAGAACAGCGCATCGACTCCGTCCGATCCTACCAACTCTCCGCAAGCGGAGACTGGATAGCCTATCAGCAGGGACGCAAAGCCGATTCCACCCTCTACCTCCAAACACTCGACGGAAAGCAGTCCATAGCCATCCCCTCCGTAACCCGGTATTTCTTCCCCAAAAAAAACAACATCCTCTGCTACATCTCGACAGACAGCACCCAATCGGCGCCCGGACTCTACGTCTGCCAACCCGAAAAACAAACACATACACCGATATGGAAAGGCAGCGGAGCATTCAGACAACTCGTATCCGACGAAACCGGACATAAACTGGCATTCCTCTACACCCCCGACCCCGACTCCGTCGCCACCAACCTCGCCCTGTACCTCTCCGAAGCGCACGCCACCGCCATAAAAATAGCCGAACGGACAGCAGACTTCATGCCCGAACGCCACGTCATCAGCGAACACGGCAAGCTCAACTTCAGCCGACAGGCTGCACGCCTCTTCTTCGGCATAGCACCCTGGCCACGCGAAAAAGACACCGCCACCCTGCCCGAAAACCGACCCAACGTACACATCTGGAACTGGAACGAACGCATACAATATACCCAGCAAGACTACGAAAGAGCCGAAGACCTGAAAAAAACCTTCACCGTAGCCTGCAACCTGAAGGAACACAACTTCATCACACTCACCACCCCCGAACACACCGCCCTCCAGACCGCAGACAACGACAGCGTATCCCTCGCCCTGCTCGCCAACACCCACCCCTACGACCTCGAACGCATGTGGACCGGAACCACACGAGCAGACATCTGCACCATCAACCTCCTCACCGGCGAAACCCGCCCCGTCGTCCGGGGAACCGCCGCCCGGATACGCCTCTCCCCCCACGGAAAATACGCCTACTGGTACAACCCCCAAGACAGCTCCTGGTACACCTTCGAAACAGCCGCCGGCACTCTCCACCGCCTCTCCACGCCCGACAACTTCACCGCATGGAACGAAGACAACGACGTACCCAACTATCCCCCCTCCCACGGAGCAGCCGGCTGGCTCGACGACGACAAAGCCCTCCTCCTGTACGACCGCTACGACGTCTGGCAATTCCACCCCGAAGCCGCCACACCACCCGTCAACCTCACCACAAGCGGACGCAAAGACCGAATCACCTACCGCCGCATCCGCCTCGACGACGACGAAACAAGCATCAACCCGAAAGAAAACCAGCTCCTCTCCGGATTCAACCACACCACCAAAGGACACGGATACTACGCCGCAGACTTCACCTCCCCCGCCTCCCCCACCGTACTGCTGGCCGGCGACTTCATGCTCTCCACACCCACAAAAGCCAAAGAAGCCGACGCCATCCTCTACACCTCCGAACGATACGACCAATACCCCGACGTACACCTGACCGACCGGAGCTTCAAACACCCCGTCCGACTCACCGGAGGCCACCTCCAGCAAGAACAATTCCGCTGGGGAACCGCCGAACTCACCACCTGGCTCTCCCTCGACGGCAAACCCCTGGAAGGCGTCATCTACAAACCCGCCGGCTTCGACCCCACGAAAAAATACCCCCTCATCGTAAACTTCTACGAACGCAACTCGGAAACCCTCCACGCCTACCGCATGCCCGAAGCACACCGCTCGTCCATAGACTACCACTTTTACAACAGCAACGGCTACATCGTCTTCAACCCCGACATCCGCTACACCGACGGCTACCCCGGCGAAAGCTGCTTCAACAGCGTCATGCCCGGACTCACCTCGCTCATCGCCCGCGGATACATCGACCCAAAAGCCATCGGCGCCCAAGGACACAGTTGGGGAGGATACCAGGACGCCTACCTCGCCACCCGCACCCACCTCTTTGCCGCCATCGAATCGGGCGCGCCGGTCGTCAACATGTTCAGCGCCTACGGAGGCGTCCGCTGGGGATCCGGTCTGAACCGCTCCTTCCAGTACGAGCACGGCCAAAGCCGCATCGGCCGCTCCATCTGGGAATCCCCCCTGCGTTACCTCGAAAACTCCCCCCTGTTCGACCTCGACAAAGTAACCACCCCCATCCTGATCATGGCAAACGACAAAGACGGCCACGTCCCCTGGTACCAAGGCATCGAACTCTTCGTAGCCCTCAAGCGCCTTCAGAAACCCGCCTGGCTGCTCAACTACACCGGCGAACCCCACTGGCCTACCCGCATGGCCAACAAAATAGACTTCCAGAAGCGCATGTTTCAGTTCTTCGAACACTACCTCAACAACCGTCCCATGCCGCAATGGATGGAAAAAGGAGTCCCCGCCATCGACCGGGATTTTGAATCGGGCTACTAAGTTCGCCACCCAAAAGCGACCCGGAGCGCCTCCCGATTCTTCAACCGAACCACAAAAGGATACCCCGAAAGTCTTCCCGGACTTTCGGGGTATCCTTTTGTATACGGACACTCCTCCATCTCCCTTCCCCGGAAATCCAAAACCCTTCCCCGTCCCGAAAGAGAAGATGCCCCCTCGGGAAGAGAGGTTGTTCTTCCGAAAAAGATTAGTCTTTATTAAGATAAGATTAATCTTTTTTAGAAAAAGATTAATCTTTACAAGGAAAAGATTAATCTTCACGAAGAAAAGATTAATCTTCACGAAGAAAAGATTAATCTTTACGAAGAAAAGATTAATCTTTACGAAGAAAAGATTAATCTTCACGAAGAAAAGATTAATCTTTACGAAGAAAAGATTAATCTTCACGAAGAAAAGATTAATCTTTATGAAGAAAAGATTAATCTTTACGAAGAAAAGATTAATCTTTATGAAGAAAAGATTAATCTTTACGAAGAAAAGATTAATCTTTACGAAGAAAAGATTAATCTTTCTTACTATGTGGAGACTACAAAAGATTGGGATGCAACCGTTTGTTTGCCGGACTGTCGCGGCTTTGTCACAAACGGGGGGTACTTTCGCCGGCGAATATGAATCCAATGAAATGATGTTATGGTTAAATTGAATTTTTACAGGGCTTTTTTGGTGATCTGCCTCGGTTTGATTGGTAATTTAATCCTTGAGGCGAAGGAAAACAGGGGCGCGAAGGGAAATGGCAGAGACCGGGAACGGATGCCGAGAATCCTTATCGTGGGGCTGAACGACAACGTGAAATCAAACTATTTCTACGCAGGTATGATCGCAGACGAAACGGGAATGGAGGCCGAACATATCGACCGGGAGTATAACCGGATTATCGCAGAAAATATCGTGGCGGCCAACCGTTCCGACGACTGCTGCTTCGTGACGGCCGACCCCGAGGCGGTGGATGAACAGTTTAGCCGCTCGGTCAGGATGAACGGCGAGGAGGAGGATTGCTATCCGGATCTTTCTTCCGTATCGCCCGAGGTGTGGCGAAATCTGATGGATGAGGCCGATTATCTGCTGATGCTGAACCGCCACTATCTGAAATGGCAGGACGAGCCTCTGCGCACGCTGTTCCATATCGTGAGCTATACCCTTTTCGACCGCGAGGGAAGGGAAATTTACCGGGGTAATAACTATTTTACCAGTATGAACCTTGAGAAGCCTGATGCGCTGAAGAGAATCAGCCGGAAGAGTTCTTCCAGAATTGCGGCGAACGTGATCCGGTCGCTGGACATCCGGTGAACGCCGCGGAACGGTGTTTTTTCTTATTTACTTCATTAAAACTTACATGATATGAATATCGTTACGAAATGTATCGCCTTCCTGGCGGTACTGCTATGGGTGTGCCCCTTCGCCGGGGCGCAGGGTACGCAGGCTATCATTGCCGGCAGAGTGACCGACGAAAGGGGCGAAGCCGTTACGGGCGCCACCGTCGCGGTGAGAAACGAATCGACGGGGTTTTACACCGGAGCGGTGACGAATCTGAACGGGGAATACAGCATCCGGCAGTTGCCCCTCGGATCGCCTTACAGCGTCTCGGCGTCTTTTATCGGTTTCGGCGAGCAGCACAAAACGGGATATGCCCTGAACCAGGGGGATATGCTGAGGGTGGATTTCCGGCTGACGGAAAAGACGGAGCAAATTCAGGCGGTGGAAGTGGTGGCGAACTCGCTGAAGAATACCGCGCCGCAGATCGGTGCGGCCACATCGGTGAGCAACCGGGATATTGCCCGGCTGCCGGTGAACGGGCGAAATTTTACGTCGCTCGCAGACCTCTCTCCCCTGAGCACCGGCGGAAGCCTGGCCGGACAGTTGTCTTCTTCCACCAATTTTACGATTGACGGCATGACGGCTAAAAATCCCACTTCCGGAGGAACGACGAACCGCAACGGCGGCCCCTATGCCATCTCGATAGAGGCGGTGAGGGAGTTCAAGGTAGTGACGAACCAGTACGACGTGACCTACGGACGCAGCGGCGGGGGCGCCGTCAGCACGGTAACCAAATCGGGTACCAACCGGCTTGCCGGCAGCGCCTTTGCCTACGGGCGTACGGACTGGCTCTCCAGCCCGTACGATATACGGGGGAATGCCCGCGATGTGGATTTTTCTACCTACCAGTACGGCCTGACGCTGGGGGGAGCTATCCGCAAGGATATTGCCCACTTTTTCATTGCATGGGATCACCAAGCCGATTCCCGGCCGCTCCAGATTGCCGATATAAAGAGCGCTGCGGACGAAAAGAGGTACAACGTGAGCCGGTCTGCGCTGGATCGCTACCTGGAGATTGCCCGCAGCCTGTACGGTGTGGCCGGCAGCCCCCAGTTCGGCGCTTTCGACAAGAAACAGAATACAGACGCTCTCTTTGCACGCATCGACTGGCAACTAAACGCCACCAGCCTGCTGACCGTCCGCGACAACTTCGTGAACGACCGCAACAACCAGGGTCTGGGCGACAACAGTTCGATTAATCTCTACGAGGTATACGGCGATGTACATTCCATCGACAACAGCCTGCTGGCCACCCTGCGCTCCGTACTGGGTACGCGCACCGTGAACGAGCTGAAACTCCAGCATCTGTACACTTCCGAAGAATCGACTCCCAACAGCCAGCTTCCGGAGGCCAATATCCCGAGGGCGATAGTGGAACGGGTGGAATCGGAAGTAGACGGCAAAAGCGTCTACACCACCATCCAGTTGGGAGGGCAGCGATACTGTCCGGAGAATTTCTACAACCATGTGTGGCACCTGGTAGACAACCTTTACTACAGCACCCGCCGGACGCAATATACCTTCGGGTTCGACCTGATGTATACCCGCATGGATTCGCGCTACGGCAGCGAGGCGAACGGCCGCTTCTACTTCACGGGGCTGGAGAGTTTCGGGCAGCTTGCTCCCTACCGCTACGTGCGCGAGGTGTACCTCGACCCCGATCAGCGGGTAGCTCAGAACATCATGAACGCCGGCCTCTATGCGCAGATGCAGACCAAACTTTTCCGGGGATTCGAAGTGATGGCCGGGCTGCGCTTGGACGACGCGGTGTATTTCAACAAGGGTAATTTCAACGAAACCGTATACCGCGAACTGGGTTTGCGGACGGACAACGGGCTGAGCACCTTCCAGATTCAGCCCCGCCTGCAGATTACCTGGGACGTCAACGAAAAGCAGCAGGACATTGTCCGTCTGGGGGGCGGCGTCTTCGCTTCGGATATAAACAACTATGCCATGATAAACAATATGGTGTTCGACGGCACCAAGGTGATGTCCGTGGATGTGCGCGACCGGCTTGTCCCCACTCCCGATTTTCCTTCCTACCGCCGCGATCCGCTGAGTGCGCCGGGCGCCGGACTGTTCAGCAACCCCGATATTCCTCCCACCGCCACCATCAACATGAACGGAGCCGGGGCCAAGGTGCCCGTTGTATACAAAGCCAACGCCTCGTATACGCACTTCTTTTCAGACAGGCTGCGCCTGGGAGTGAGCGGGTACATGACGCTGGCGCGGAACAACTATATGTATCTCGACCGGAACATGGTAGACCAACCCTTCTTCCGCCTGGCGTCCGAAGGAAACCGGGGGGTATACGTCCCTGCCGAATCAATTAATCCCGCAAACGGCGCGGCAGACTGGATGCAGGGACGCAAGACCGACCGCGTAGGCCGCGTGCTGGAACTGGTGAGCGAGGGAAAAATCAACCAGTTTGCCTTTGTGGCCGAAGGCGTATGGCGGTATTACGGAGACGGGGAGTTTGCCTTCAGCTACACCTGGAACGATACGAAAGACAATACGTCGTATACCGGCAATGTGGCCAACTCGGCTACGCTGTCGCAAATGGTGGCGGACGACCCCCGCGACTTGAGCCGGATGACGTATTCAAACAATCAGTTCCGCCATAAGGTGGTGTTCTACGGCGCCACTCCTGCGATATGGGGCATCAGCGCCGGGCTGCGCTTTTCGGGCATGGGCGGCAGCCGCTACTCGCTGGTGGTGAACGGCAACGTCAACGGCGACTTTGTGGCGTCCAACGATCTGGCTTACATTGTATCGCCCGACGACCCTTCGGCTCCTGCCTACCTGAAAGAAGGTATCCGGGCTATCCTCGACAATCCGGATGCGGAAGAAAGTGTGAAGAAATATATCCGGAGCAGCTTCGGGAAAGTAGCTGCACGCAACGGAGGGATAAACGGCTTCTACGGGATATTCGACCTGCGCATAGGCAAAAAGTTCCGCGTCTATCAATCGCAAAACCTGGAGCTTTCCGTGGATATATTCAATGTGGCCAATCTGCTCAGCAAGCGCTGGGGAGCCGGTCATAACCTGGGGAACCAGTACATCTATACCATAAAGAACTTCGACGCGGAGCACAAACAGTATGTATATAATGTAAACGCCAATACGGGCGTTTCGAGCCTGAACGGCAATCCGTATCAGGTGCAAATAGGACTTCGCTACAGTTTCTGACCGAAATATGGGGGCGCCGTCGAGCCGGTTTCTCCTTCTTTCGTTCTATCTTTGCCGTCCTGAAACAGTATATTAAACAGACATGACGGCATTTCTGGATTGGAAGGAACCTTTTACCGCGGTATCGGAAGCGGCAGACGAACTGAATATGGAGGCTTATCTTATCGGAGGGTACGTGAGGGATTTATTCCTTCGGCGTCCCTCCAAAGATATGGATTTTGTGGCCGTCGGAAGCGGTATCGCCTTGGCGCAGGCTGTGGCGGAAAGGATGGGTAAGGGGGCGAAGCTGACGGTGTTCCGCAACTTCGGCACGGCGCAGGTGAAAACTCCCGACTGGGAACTGGAGTTTGTCGGCGCACGAAAGGAATCATATACGCCCGACAGCCGCAAGCCCGCGGTGGAGAACGGGACGCTGGAGGACGACCAAAACCGGCGAGACTTTACCATCAACGCAATGGCTATCTGCCTGAACCGGGCGCGCTACGGCGTGCTGACGGATCCTTTCGACGGACTGGGGGATCTGGAAAACCAGAGGATTCGCACGCCTCTGAATCCGGATATGACCTTCAGCGACGACCCGCTTCGCATGATGAGGGCTGTGCGGTTCGCCTCGCAGTTGGGCTTCTTTATCGATCCGGATACCTTCGAGGCTATCGAACGGAACAGGGAGCGGATCCGTATTATTTCCAAAGAACGTGTGGCGGAGGAGCTTCACCGGATTGTGCTTTCTCCGCGTCCGTCGGTCGGGTTTGAGCTGCTGGATCTGTCGGGGCTTCTTCCTCTGGTCTTTCCCGAACTGAGCGCGCTGAAGGGGGTGGAGACCAGGGAGGGCGTCGGGCATAAGGATAATTTCTCGCATACGCTGATGGTGCTCGACCGTCTCAGCCGGCATACGGACAATCTCTGGCTTCGCTGGAGCGCCCTCCTGCACGACATCGCCAAGCCGGCCACCAAACGGTGGGACAACAGGCTGGGGTGGACGTTTCATAACCATGATTTTATAGGCGATCGGATGATTCCGGGCATTTTCCGGCAGATGAAGCTTCCGATGAACGAGAAGATGAAGTACGTACAGAAGATGGTGGGTCTTCACATGCGTCCGATTGCGCTCTCGGACGAAGAGGTGACCGATTCGGCCGTCCGTCGCCTGCTTTTCGATGCGGGGGACGATATCGACGATCTGATGCAGCTGTGCGAGGCGGATATTACCAGCAAGAACCCCGATAAGGTGAAGCGTTTCCTGAATAACTTCCGCCTCGTGCGCGAGAAACTGGCGGAGATAGAGGAGAAGGACAGGATACGCAATTTTCAGCCTCCCGTTACGGGCGAAGAGATTATGGCTACCTTCGGGCTTCCTCCCTCCCGTCCCGTAGGCGTCCTGAAGGAGGCGATCAGGAACGCGATTCTCGACGGTGTGATTCCCAACGAATACGGGGCTGCCCGTGCGTTTATGTGGAAGCAGGCGGAGAAGATGGGTCTGTCTTCAAGCCATCCAGACGCACCACGGACGTGATGCCTTTGGTGTTTTTTATTTTCCCTATCAGGTGTGCCAGCGAATTGGAATCCTTTACCAGCACGCCGAAGTTTCCCTGAAAGAATCCGTCTACGGAATCGATCGTGAAGGAGCGGAGCGAAACGCCTTTTTCCTTTCCTATCACGGAGGTGATGTTGGTCACGATGGCGATGTCGTCGCGTCCGGTTATCAGGAGACTGACCACATAGTCGTTGGCTCCCTTTCCGCTCCACCGGGCTTCCACGATACGGTATCCGAAACGGGCGCGCATCTCCGGTTCGTTCGGACAGTTTTTCCGGTGTATCCTGATTCCCTGCGTGGAGACGAAGGCAAAGATGTCGTCTCCGAAGATCGGGTTGCAGCACCTGGCCAATTTGTAGTCGATGCCGGTGAGGTCTTTGTCGATGACCAGCATATCGCTCTGTGCGGATATTTCGGCGGCTTCGGTAACGGCCACAAAGTTTTCGGCGCTGCGCACATCGGGTGTTTCGGCGGCCTCTTTTTCTTTCCGTTCCAGTTCCAGGTAGTCGTCCATCACCTGGTTGGGGTCGAGCTTTTCGTCGGCCAGGTCGAGATAGAAGTCCGTGACGGTTTTGTAGCCCTTCTTTTTGATATAGCGCATCAGTGTGCCTTCGTCGGGGTCTATTTTGCGGTTTTTGAAGCGGCGTTGCAGCATTTCTTTCGCAAACTCGGCGCTTTTGGCAGACTCTTCCCTCAGGGCCTGCTTGATTTTGATACGTGCTTTGGATGTGGCGACGAAGGAGAGCCACCCCCGTTTGGGCGACTGGGTGGGCGAGGTGAGTATCATCACGGTATCCCCGTTTCCGAGGGTATGGCGTATGGGGACGTTTTTTCCGTTTACTTTGGCCGAGATACATTTGCATCCCAGTCCGGTATGTACGGCAAAGGCAAAGTCGAGCACGGTGGCTCCCTTGGGCAGTTTGATCAGTTTGCCCTGCGGAGTGAAGACGTAAATCTCGTCCTGGTAGAGGTCCATCCGGAAACTTTGCATCAAATCGTAGGGGCCGGTTTCTTTCGATTCGAGCGCCATGCGTACGCCGGCCAGCAATTCGTCGAGTCCGCTCTCTTCCTTTCCGCCCTTGTATTTCCAGTGAGCGGCCAGTCCGCGTTCGGCAATTTCGTCCATGCGTCGTGTGCGTATCTGCACTTCCACCCAGCGGTTCTGCGGCCCCATCACGGTGGTATGCAGGCTTTCGTATCCGTTGCTTTTGGGGATGGAAATCCAGTCTTTCATCCGCTTGGGGTTGGGCTGATACATATTGGTGATTACGGAGAAGGCGCGCCAGCATTCCGAACGTTCCTTTTCCATAGATTCCGAAGGCATATCCAGGATGACCCGTATGGCAAACAAATCGTATATGTTTTCAAACTCGATGTTCTGCTTCTTCAGTTTGTTGTATATGGAGTGGATGGACTTGGTTCGCCCCTTGATATCAAAGGTGAAGCCTTCCTCTTCCAGTTTCTTTTTCACCGGCTCGATGAACGCGGCAATGTAGGCGTCGCGCGAGCGTTTGGTTTCACTCAGTTTCGCTTTGATGAACGCGAACTGTTCCGGCTCCGTGTATTTCAGCGAGAGGTCTTCCATCTCTCCCTTGATGGCGTAGAGTCCCAGGCGGTGTGCCAGGGGGGCATAGAGGTAGGAGGCTTCTCCGGCCAGTTGTTCGCGGTCTTTGGGGTTAGCCAGTTGCTTTCCCATCCGCATCATATAAAGACGGTCGGCTATCATCAGCAGGATCACCCTCACATCTTCGGCGAAAGAGAAGAGCAGGCGATGGAAGTTTTCGGAATCAATTGCCGTGTTTCTCGCGTACAAATCGGATGTTTTCAGCAGTCGGGCGATGATTTGCGCCACATCCTTACCGAACAGTTTCTCTGCTTCGTCTATCGAAACCAGTTGTTTCAGCACCGGGCGATACAGCAAAAGCGCCAGCACCGGCGCACGCCTCAGGCCGATTTCGCAGGCTGCAATCAATGCGGTATCCATATTGCGCAGCAGCCCGTTGATTCCGTTCCTGTCTCTTCCGCAGCAATCCAGCGCAATCACCCGCTGCATCAATTCCTTCATCCCGGGTATATCCCCTTCCTCTTCGAATCCGTGCAGCACACGCAGCAATTGCCTGTACTTGGAGAAAAACAACTGTTTTTCCTCCTGTGTAAAAAATGGTAGCCGATTCATACGTCTTGCTTTTATTGTGTATTTTCCTGAATAAACCTCATGCGTTATGCGCGTAAAAATACGAAAGATTCTGTTACAAAGAAGACGTTAAAGAAACATGGGTTCGACGTAAGAAAAAGGCGGTGAAACTCTCAACTCTATTATTTTGTGTTTCATTATATATATGGATGGATAACTCTCCATTCGCGAAGCGCTGCATTAGGCCGGGTTTCCCGGACTTCTCTCTTCCCTCTCTCTACGGGCGCAAAACAGCGCTACGGAAGGGAGGGATTTTTATGTCAGCTTTGCAAATAATAATAACGCTTCCTATATAGTCAGTCCTTATGAAGCCATTATTTTATTGAATATCAATAAAATGGTTGTTAAAAAGTTTAGTATTTTCAGCCGGTTATTGTAACTTTGTCGCATAAAAACCGGAAAATTATGTTAGGAAAATTACCTGTAGATGACCATCGCGAACAGTTTCGCACCCGATTGGCGGATTTGATTAATCCGGAACACGAACTTGCCCTTTTGGCCAATAAAATCGACTGGAATTACTTTGAGGATGAATTCAAAAATTTGTATTCCGAGAATCCAAGTCGCCCGTCAATGCCCATACGGTTTATGGTTGGTATTCTGATGCTCAAACATTTATACAACCTTGGCGATGAGCGGATACCGGAGTATTGGGTTCGCGATGTTTACTTTCAATACTTTTG
>JAISMW010000055.1 GCA_031276545.1 Tannerellaceae bacterium | reverse complement strand
ACAGAAGGCTCAGCAAAGAGTATGAAGTAGATACAGAATCATCACAGACCATGATATACATGACAATGATACAGATCATGATCAATAGAATTAAGTAATTGTTAAATCAAAACAGTTTCTTAGTATTCTCATGTTAATTCTATTATGTTGATTACAAATACAAATGTAAAGAAATAATTCAGATACCGGCATGATAACCGAAAAAATACTCCGAAACAACCGTAATATTCAATTAATGATCTTATGTTACGCACAATCAAAAAAAAGGCTGACTTAGCGGAATGAAAAAAGAGATGGATTTATGCAGCGATTACTTATTGCTTACAAACAAAGACGGTTCTACGGGAGGAAAGATCCGAAGGCGTTTCCGGCGCCGGGGAGGAAGACAGCAATTTTGTGGCGAAGACGGTTTTTTACTCCCGGATATCCGGCATATTCAACAGGATTGTGCTACATTTGAAACATGATTAACGGAACAGGGAATCCATGCATGTAGGAACAATACGTCTGTACGGGGCTTTTCTGGAAGCGCTTTTCTTCCTCTGTCTGACGGTATACACCGGGGCGAAGGCGCAGGGGCGCACGATGCAGCCGGCCGATTCGATTATGCAGCAGGTGATAGCACATGCTGCCCGGTACAAGACGCTGCTGGCCGGCTCGGAGGCGGAAATCTACATTAAAGGACGGAGCAAAATACTGGAGAAAAACGTCCTGATTCGTTTTGCTCATCATCTGTTTCCGGTGAACCTGCAGGTTCCCGACATGGTATTCGAGATGACAGGCCTTTCCAGATTTGAAGCGCCAAATTCGTTCTTTCACGATTTTAAAGCCATCCACGGTAGCTATATTCCCAGCCGGCAGAAACAGCGGGAAATACTTAATTTTCTTAACTTGAATATTTACGCCTCGACGGCTTTCAACGACGGGGTGCTGATGCCTACGGCCAGGAATGCTTTTAAATACTACGACTTCCATCTGACGGATACCGAAACTTCGCCTTCCGGGACGAAGATATATCGCATCCGCTTCCTGCCGAGGAATTTCAGCCAGAAGCTCATCAGCGGCTACCTGTACGTTGCGGACAAAACCTGGACGATAGCCCGGATAGAATTGAGCGGGCGGTATTATTTCTCGGAATTTATCCTTACGATTACGTACGGACAGCAGCCCGACCGCTTCAATCTGCCGGAGACGGCCGATCTTACGCTTACCTATCGCATGATGGGGAATGCCGTATCCGGCACGTACCATTTAAAATACCGGTATACGTCCGTTGTCTGGGCACAGGGCGATTCGGTGGCCGGGGCTCCGTCTCTGAATCTGTCGAGCTATTACGGACATCTGTCGGATTCGGTGGCCATCGTGCCGGATTCGCTCTACTGGGAACAGATGCGCGATATGCCGCTGCCCGACGAAGAGAAGGCTCTCTACGCGCAGGCAGCCGACGGCAAGCCGGCGGATTCGGACGCGTCCATTCCCGCCCGGCACAATCCGTATCTGGCGTTTACCGAAATGCTTACGAATCCCATGAGCCTCGACTACAAGAATACGTACATCCGCTATTACGGTATCCTGAATCCCTCGCAGCTCGGCTATTCCAAAAACGAAGGTATTTCTTTCAGGCAACGTATGAGGATACAGAAACGCTACGGGAATGAAACACGGCTTGTCTTTACTCCCGAACTGGGGTTTGTTTCCAGGCGCAGGGAGATTTTCTTCAAGGCGGAAGGCGTCTGGGAATACTGGCCTGAAAGGCTGGCCTCCCTCCGTGTGCTGGCAGGCAACGGCAACCAGAGCTATTCTTTCGGGATGATGCAGGAGATTAACCGTCAGTTGGCCGATTCTTCTTTCAAGGCCGAAGACCTGAACCTCCGGTATTTTCGCCATTACTATGTGGATGTATCGAACGGGATAGACCTGTTCAACGGCTTCCGGCTTACGACCGCTCTTACTTACAACCGCCGCAATCCTGTGACACGCAAGTTCGACATCGAAGTGGGCGACGAAATAAGGAAGATTGTGAACAGCAATTATCATGATTTCACTTCCACCGTCGGTATCTCCTGTACACCCCGGTATTATTACCGCATGAACGGAAGACAGAAAATCTATGTGTATTCCTATTATCCCACTCTGTCGGTAGAATTTGCCAAGTCCTATCCCGGCGTATGGTATAGCGAGGGCGATTACGGACGGATAGAGGCCGACGTGCAGCAGAGCGTACCGCTGGGATTGCTTCAGCGGCTTAATTACCACGTCAGCGCCGGAATGTATACGTCGAAGAAGTCTTCCTACTTTACGGACTTCCGGTATTTTACCCGCAGGAACTTTCCCGATACGTGGGACGATCAGATAGGAGGCGTATTCAATCTGCTGGGCAGGGAATGGTTCTACGCCTCCGACCGGTATGCGCAGGTGCACCTTATGTACCAAAGCCCTTTCATCCTGCTTCAGTTTCTCGAAAAGGAAGCCTCCAAATATGTGTTTGCCGAGCGTCTTTATTTCAGCCGGCTGTGGACTCCGGCGTTGCCTTCCTATACCGAGATAGGGTACGGCATCGGGAATCATATCTTTAATATTGCATTCTTTGCCGCCTTCCGCCGGCTGGAGTATCAAAGTATAGGTGTGAAGTTTGCCTTCGAGCTGTTCTGATCTTCCGGTTCTTCCGGTTTTTCCGCAGGAACAGGCCGGAGGGGGCGTGCCGTGATGATACCGGTGCAGTTCTTTCCGCTTTCGGCGTATTCCTTCAGCGATTCCTTGTTTATGATCACTTCTTTGGCCAGCGAAGAGGCATGAATGAACGTCAGCGTGTCGGCATTTCTTGCAATGAGGCCGGTATGCGAAATGTCAAGCCCCGGAATGGCCGTCACAAAGCCCACGATGTCCGCATTGTGCAGATGCACGGCAAAGGAGTCTATCCCGTGTTTGGGAATGAAATGATAGTAGGACGTGCGGGCATTTATCCGCTGTTCGGTTTCTTTTATGACGGGAATCAGCGACGTATCGGCCTTCAACGGGCCATAGCTGCCGGGGTGCGAGGACATGAAATGAAGATTGAACGTACAGGCTTGTCCGCCTATTTCTCCGGTATTGTGCTTCAGGATTTGCTTCCGTTCGTTTTCGTACAGCCAGTCCGAGGTGTAATGCAGCCGGTCTGTGTATCCCGTTATTTTCCCTTCCCGGTAGCGTATGAGCTTCAGGTGGCCGGTATATTTCCCGAAATCCGGCGCACCTTCGGCTACGGTACGCGCGAGGGCTATTACATTCTCGACGAAGGTAAAACAGTCCAGTTCGCGAAGATTCACCACCAGGCCTTCCGGTTCACGCTCCAGCGTAGCCCCTGTGTATGGCGTTCCGAGGAAGAAGAAGGCCGTTTCCAGCATAAGGGAATCAAACGGCAGCGAGTCTTTCGCCTCCATATATGCAAGGTATTTGTCGAACACGGCGCGGTCTTCCTCCGTGCAATACAGGGTATCGCTCTGCGCGCAGACGGCCGCAGGGGCCGACAGGAAGGCGAAGCATACCCATAATACGTTTATTCCGGCACTTGTTTTCATGTCATATTGTAATTGGATTGGATTCAGTCGGACAGTGTGTGAAGTAAATCCTTCATTTTGATCAGCTCGTCGCGGTACTGGGCAGCCTCGAGGAAGTCGAGATTCTGAGCCGATTCGGCCATCTGCTTTTTCGTATATTCGATGGCCTGTTCCAGTTGCGGACGGCTCATGTACTGCACGATGGGGTCGGCCACGAGGCTTGGCTCGGGTTCGATATAAGGCAAAGGTTCTTCCGCAGGCGCCGCCCTGCCTGCCAGCATGGATACGCCTGCTTTCATCACCTGCGCAGGCGTGATTCCGTGCTTTTCGTTGTATGCCAGTTGTTTTTCCCGGCGACGGTTGGTCTCGTTTATCGTAAGCTGCATACTTTCGGTTATCCGGTCGGCATAGAATATCACTTTCCCGTTCACGTTGCGTGCGGCGCGACCGGCCGTTTGCGTCAGCGAACGGTGCGAACGCAGGAACCCTTCCTTGTCGGCATCCAGAATGGCAACCAGCGACACTTCCGGCAAATCCAGTCCTTCGCGGAGCAGGTTGACGCCAATCAGTACATCGAAAAGCCCTTTGCGCAAATCGTCCATAATCCGGATACGATCCAGGGTTTCCACATCACTGTGTATGTAATTGCAGCTGATTCCCATACGAAGCAGGTACGTGGTGAGTTCTTCCGCCATGCGTTTGGTAAGGGTGGTGACCAGTACCCGCTCGTTGACGGCCGAACGGCGGGCTATCTCTTCCATCAGGTCGTCTATCTGGGTCAGGGTAGGGCGGACGTCGATCACCGGGTCGAGCAAGCCGGTGGGACGGATCACCTGATCGACAATGATGCCTTCGCTTTTGGCCAGTTCGTAGTCGGCCGGGGTGGCGCTCACGTAGATAGCTGTCGAGGTAAAGGCCTCAAACTCTTCAAACGTAAGCGGGCGGTTATCCATTGCTGCCGGCAGGCGAAAGCCGTATTCCACCAGGTTTTGCTTGCGCGAATGGTCGCCGCCGTACATGGAGCGAATTTGCGGGACGGTGGCATGGCTTTCGTCTACCACCAGTAAAAAATCTTCGGGGAAATAGTCCAGCAAACAGTAGGGGCGTTCTCCCGCATCCCGTCCGTCGAAATAACGCGAATAATTCTCTATGCCGGCGCAATATCCCAGTTCGCGAATCATTTCCAGGTCGAAGGAGACCCGTTCGTACAGGCGTTTGGCCTCGTATGCTTTTCCCGTTTTGCTCAGAAATTCCATCTGTCGGTTCAGGTCTGTGCGGATCTGACCGATTGCCCGGTCGATCCGTTCCTGCGTGGTGACGAAAAGGTTGGTAGGGTAGATGTTCAGTGCGTCCTGCTCGTCTATTTCTACTCCCGTTGAAGGAGCGAACGAGGAGATGCGTTCGATTTCGTCTCCCCAGAACTCAATCCTGTACGCCATGCCGTCGAAGGATTCGATGGCCGGGAAGATGTCTACGGTATCTCCGTTTACGCGGAAACTTCCGCTGTTGAAGTCCACCTTATTGTTTATGTACAAGGCATCCACAAACTTTCGCAGCATCACGTCCCGGTTTATTTTCATACCTTTTTCCAGGTGGACTACTTTCTCTGCGAAAGCCGTAGGATCGGCCATACCGTAAAGGCAGGAAACCGACGACACGACAATCACATCCCTCCGCCCCGATAGCAGGGAGGCCGTGGCACGCAGGCGGAGCTTGTCTATTTCCTCATTTATCTTGAGGTCTTTCTCGATGTATGTATCGGTAGTAGGCAGATAGGCTTCCGGCTGGTAATAGTCGTAGTACGAAACGAAATACTCAACGGCATTGTTGGGGAAGAAGGCCTTAAACTCGCTGTACAATTGGGCGGCCAGTGTTTTGTTGTGGCTCATGATCAGTGCAGGCCTTTGCACTCTGTTGATCACATTGGCAATGGTAAAGGTTTTCCCCGAACCGGTAACGCCCAGCAGGGTCTGGTAGGGCACACCGTTTCTTAATCCTTCCGACAGCGCCTCTATCGCTTCCGGCTGGTCGCCCGTAGGAGTGAAAGGGGAAGTGAGTTCAAATTTCATCGGGGATCCACTCCTTCCGCAGGCATTACAATCCAAAGAATAAGGTAAGCGAGCGTCCCCGAGAAAAAGGTGAATACACACAGCAGGATATACGCCACGCGCACTAAGGTGGGGTCACAGTCCAGGTAATCGGCAATCCCGGCGCACACGCCGGCAATCATTTTATTGTTTGAACGGGTCAGTCTTCTTTTTGCTTCCATCATATTATATTTTTATTGCACCAAACATAACTATAATTTGTGATATTGTATGCCGGTGCAATAAAAATAATGCGGTTCTGTCGGGAAAATCAGGGCAGAAGTTCCGCCAGTGTTTTTTCCAGTTCTTCGCCGCGCAGGTTTTTGGCTACGATGATACCGTTTTTGTCGATGAGGAAATTGGCCGGTATGGCTCTTATGCCGTACTGTTTGGCGGGGGCGCTATCCCAGAACAGGACATCGGAGACGTGTGTCCACGTCAGGCTGTCGTCGGCTATTCCTTTTATCCATGCCTCTTTTGTTTTGTCGAGAGAAACGGAAAAGACGTCGAACCCCTTGTCTTTATACGCATTGTAGGCACTTACGATGTGCGGGTTTTCCCTGCGGCAGGGGCCGCACCAGGATGCCCAGAAGTCGAGCAGCACATAGCCTTTGCCCAGGCGGTCGGACAGGCTGACGGTATTGCCTTCGGGATCGGGAAGGGAGAAGTCGGGAGCCGGTTTGCCGATGGCTATATTTTCCAGCAAAGCGCTCAGTTCGTTCAGTACCTGTACATACTGCGTGTTGTGCAGAGACGGGTCGAGCAGTTGTACGTAACGGTCTATTTCTTCTTTCTCAAGCCGGTAGGAAAAGTCCCGGTACAGGATGTAGGCCGAAACAATCGAAGCCGGATTGGCGGCAATGAAAGAATCGATCCTGAAGTTTTCCTGTTCCGTGCGCAGCGCTTGCTGATAACTGACGTATAAATCATTTACCGACGATCCGGTGATTTCGGCGCTGCGTGTGTTGTCCACATCAATTTTTACATGAACCGGACTGTTCTCCAGAAAGATGTAGTAGGGACTGAAGGTTTCTTCCCTGTTAAGGGTCAAACCGAACAAATCCGGGCGTTCCAGGCTGCCGGTGAAAGTGAATGTGCCGTTTTCGATAACCGCAGAGTCAATGACGGCGAACGTCTTGTTGTGAAAATCCTGCAGATAGACAACTCCCGATTCCGCATTGATTTCTCCCTGGATGGTGTACGTCCCGGTTTCAGACCCTTTTTTGCATGAGGATGCCAGCAGCAAAACAATAAGAAAAGATACAACTGATAACTTTTTCATTTCAAATATATTTTAATATGATACAATCCGTTTGTCAGGGCAAAATTAGACAATAAGGCACGGAAGAATATACCGTGTGCAAGGTATTTTCTTCCGGCAAACGCGCTAAAACTCTGAAGAAAAGTGAAAGCGGATATCCGGGAAATCCTGCTGTGCCATAGTCAGGACATAGGCCGAATCGGCCAAATACACATCCCGTCCTTCCCGGTCGAGCGCCATATACTGCATTTTCCGTTTCCTGAAGTTTTCCATCATTCCGGCATTACCGGTCTCTATCCAGCAGGCTTTGTAGAGGCTGAGGGGTTCCCATTTGCACTGGGCGCCATATTCGTGCAGCAGACGGTACTGGATTACTTCAAACTGCAGTTGCCCGACGGTTCCGACGATCTTTCGCCCGTTGAACTGATTCGTAAACAACTGGGCTACGCCTTCGTCCATCAACTGTTCGATGCCTTTGTTCAGTTGTTTGGCTTTCATGGGATCGGCATTCTCGATGTATTTGAACATTTCGGGCGAGAAACTGGGCAGCCCCCGGAAGTGAAGGTCTTCACCCGCCGTAAGGGTGTCGCCAATCTTGAAGTTGCCCGTATCCGGCAAACCGACAATATCGCCGGCAAATGCCTCATCCACGGTTTCCTTCTTTTGCGCCATGAAGGCGGTCGGACTGCTGAAACGCATCCACCGGCCGAAACGGACATGCTTGTAGTTCACATTCCGTTCGAAGCGTCCGGAACAGATTTTCACAAAGGCTATGCAACTGCGGTGATTCGGATCCATATTGGCGTGTATCTTGAAAACAAAACCGCTGAATCCCTCTTCTTCCGGCTGTACCGTGCGTTCCACCGCCTGTACGGGGCGGGGTGGGGGAGCGATGCGGACAAAGCAGTCCAGCAATTCCTTCACCCCGAAGTTGTTCAGCGCCGAGCCGAAGAACACCGGCGCAACCTCTCCTTTCAGATAGGTATGCCTGTCGAACGGGGGATAAACGCCTTCAATCAGTTCCAGGTCTGCACGTAGCCGGGCGGCAGCCGGGGCGCCTGTGTGCTTCTCCAGTTCAGGGCTGTCAATATCTTTAAACTCGATGCTTTCGGTCACATACTGTTTGCTGGGCGTATAGAGGTCCAGTTTCCTTTCATACAGATTATATACGCCGCGGAAACGTGGCCCCATATCAATCGGCCAGCTTAGGGGGCATACCTTTATCTGCAGTTCTTCTTCTATTTCGTCCAGCAGGTCGAAGGGATCCTTACCCTCACGGTCTAACTTATTCACAAACACGATCACAGGCGTTTTCCTCATCCGGCAAACATCCATCAGTTTGCGGGTTTGCGCTTCTACGCCTTTGGCGACGTCTATCACGATAATGACGCTGTCTACGGCTGTCAGCGTGCGGAATGTATCTTCGGCAAAGTCCTGGTGTCCGGGAGTATCCAGGATATTGATTTTATGATTGCCGTAATCGAATGCCATGACGGAGGTAGCCACGGATATGCCGCGCTGCTTCTCGATATCCATCCAGTCGGACGTGGCCGTTTTCCGTATTTTATTGGATTTCACTGCGCCGGCCACATGGATGGCGCCTCCGAACAGCAGTAATTTTTCCGTAAGCGTAGTCTTTCCCGCGTCGGGATGACTTACGATAGCAAATGTTCTTCTCTTTTGAATTTCTTCCGAATAAGCCATGTACTGTTTACTCTTTTAAGTTGTGAAGCATGATTCTCAGGCTTTCTTCCCAGTGGGGGATTGTCAGGCCGTAGGTTTGTTTTATCTTTTTCTTGTTCAGCACGCTGTATGGGGGACGGGGCGCAGGGGTGGGATAGTCTTTCGTGTCCACAGGGAGCGTCCGAACCGGAATATGTGCAAGCCGGAATATCTTCAGCGCGAAATCATACCAGCTACATACGCCTTCGCCGCTATAATGAAAAATACCGGGGTGGAAGATTCCCGCTTCGGCAGAGCGAATGATGGACAGGATGGCCGACGCCAGGTCGCCGGCATACGTGGGAGTCCCTATCTGGTCGAACACCACCCGTATCTCTTCACGCTCTTTGCCCAGACGGAGCATGGTCTTCACAAAATTGTTTCCAAACTCGGAATAGAGCCAGGACGTCCGGATAATCACCGCTTCGGGACATACGGAACGCAGCATCTGTTCGCCCCTCTGCTTGCTTCGCCCGTAGACGGACACCGGACAGGTATAGTCGGTTTCCACGTAGGGGATGCTGTTGCTGCCGTCGAACACATAATCGGTAGAAATATGAACGACTCTGATACCCAGAGCCGCAGCCGTTTCGCCCAGGCTGCGCACAGCCTCGCTGTTGATCCTGAAGCAAGGGACTTCGTTGCTCTCCGCCAGGTCTACCGCGGTGTAGGCCGCACAGTTGATAATGTAGCCCGCGCGGTGTGTCTGTGCATACGACAAAAGAGCCTCCCTGTCGCAGATGTCCAGCGTGTCTGCATCCGAAAACAGGAACCGGTCTCTTTCCGGCAACAAACCGGCTGCAGCCCGCAGGGAACAGCCCAATTGCCCGTTCGCTCCGGTAACTAAAATTGTTTTCATACCCATAAGCATTTAATATTCATCTTCCCTGTATTTTCCGGCAAGCATGGAGAGAAAGGACGACACCTGTCTGACGGCTTCCTCTGTTTCCGCGCTCACTTCTTTCTGTTGCATTTTCAGTATCAAATACCCGTACACAGCCGTGAAACAGGTTTCTATTTCAGGTATTTCCTTCCCTCCCGATTTCGCGCGCAACTGTACGATATAGGGAAGCGTTCTGTAGTAAGCCGTGCGGTAAAGCATTTCCTCCGGAGAGGCAAGCAGGCGGAGATGCAAGTCTGTCAGGGCAATGATAACATTCGTGTTCAGTTGAATATGTCCCTTTTCCGTCACACCTTCCAAGCGCATCATTTCGATCAGTTCTTCATACCACCGGCTTATTGCTTCTTTCATATCCTCCGGCTGATCATAACGGGCTACAAGCGTGCGGCGGACAGACGCCATATCGAAATGATTCGCCCGGATCATGTCTTCCACCTGCCACATATACAGCAGGTATTCCGCTATATTTTCTTTTTTCTTCTTTTTGGCGATAATCATGGGGCAAATATAGGCTATTTGTTTTGGATTCGCTATTCTTTTAAGTGTACCTCCAGGGCAAACGCATTAAAAAACAAACCCGTTCCTGCCCTGCCGGTGTAATCCCGAGCCATTTTATGCCCCCACCGAGCTTACGTGTAGCCCTACAAAGTTTATGCGGGTCTACACCAAGCTTATGCGGGGCTACACCGAGCAGATGTGGGGACACCCGGAGCAGATGTGGGGACACCCGGAGCACTTGTGTGGACACCCGGAGCCGATGTGGGGCTACACTAAGCTACCCGGTTTCACTGCCAAAAGAGATTTTTTACTTTACCAATATCTAAATATTTAAATTTTACAGTTTATGACAAGAAGTCCCGACTGGTTGCCGAGAAACAGGCAACAATTGTACGTAATGCTCACAGAGCGCACCGTACCTTACCTCAACGCGAATATCGACCGTTTCGGAATGGGCGAAACCACCCCGCTGGGGATTTGGTATCATACCAAATTCACCCCCGAAGGCTACAACCCTTTCGTGAGCAAATTCACCGTATGGGTGGATCCCGCCACGCGGACGCGAATTATTTCCACCGACATGACCACTGTGGAAAAAGTACTCACCAAGTACTACCGCGAACTGCACGCCATCCTGAAGAGCAATCCGCTGGTAACGGACACAGACCTTATCGCCATGGGATTCCACGCCCGCCCCGCCGGCGGACGCACCCCGGCTCCGGTAGCCACCCAGCCCCCCGCCTTCGAACTGTCCCCCCTTTCAGATCATCGTCTGCAGATACATTACTACGCCTTCGGTACCGACAGTCGCAAGCGCGGCAAGCCCGACGGTCAGCACGGCGTAGAAATACGATGGATCTTCTCCGACACCCCGATCGGCGACGCCAACGATCTGAGCAATACGGTATTCGACACCTCCACGCCGGCCATCCTCCCCTTCAGCGGACACGACCACGGACGCAGCATCTACCTCACCCTCTGCTGGGAAAACACCCGCGGCCAAAAAGGCCCCTGGAGTCCCATCATCCAAACCTACGTCCCATAAACACTAACGCCTGCCGGCGTTTCCCTTATTTCAGCAAACAGGGAAACGCCTGCGGCGTAGCCAAAAGTTTTCTTTACTGTTTCTATATATTCCTCCACGATATCCGCCATCAATACCATTCAATGAACAGTTGTTGCCCCGACGAACACTTTGACTGTCCATTATACCTACACCGGCCTGCCTGTTTTGGCCGCGTTTAATACGGACGGATTCGCATAAATAACTCAGTAATGCCACTTCAAAGAAAATATCTATTCGGAAGATACGGAAGCCCTTTATGCTTTTATTTCATTAAAATTTAAACAGGCTCTTAGTGTGGGTAACGATACCCGTATCGAAGGTTTCCTCCTGCTTTAAAACTACGGCTCCACGTATTTGAATCTTTAACCACCGGATTAATCCGGCTCTGTCTAAAGATTCTTTGGAGACGGTGAAGCGAATCGGCATGGACGAAACCTCCCGGAAAAAAGGACATCATTATGTCACCCTGTTTGCG
>JAISMW010000054.1 GCA_031276545.1 Tannerellaceae bacterium | reverse complement strand
CGGCGGGAGTCCGGAGTTCTTTGCGTGGCAGGTGATGCGGGCGGCTATTATCCGGTGATGCTTTTTTACAACGGTATTCCGGGCGTCGGCAAAGCGGGAGGCGTCGCTCGCCGGTTTTTTGGGAGCCGGATGTTTTGCCGGAGCCTGTCTGCCCGGCGGGAAGGGTGGATTCCAGTATGTGGATGATGCTCTGATACCGTATATCGGTTCGCCGGCGAATTTTCCGGAGCTCTTTCCCGGCATGTAAATCAAAAGAATTACTGTCTGTTATCCGTTGTCCTCTGCTCCCCGGTTCGTATCTTTGCTCTCTATAATTATTGGAGATGGAGGATTTGAAAAAACTGGTGGCTGAGCTTGTCGGAGAACAGGATGAGGGGTTGCAAATTGGGATGCTGCAAAGGATGAATGATGCGCTGCTGACGAAGTTCGTGCTACGGATGGGTGATGACTGTGTGGTGTATCCGCTTCATGTGGAAGCGTATTATTATCATCCCGGTAGGTTTGAGGACAGGAATGTGCACGGGTGCAAAAGTGAAAGGGGCTTCCGGATGCAGTCGAACCGCTTCGGGAAATTGTATTTTCATACGGTAGGCCGGGGAGGGGTGGATGTTTGTCTGTCGGATGGTGATTATTGTCTGTCTTTCCTGATAAAGGCTTCTAAATGGCTTGTGGACGGAGTGTCTGTTTTTGCGAAACAGGTGGATCTGTTTAAGGCGCTCCGTGATGTAAGGGGGACTCCACGGGAAGAGGAGGTGGTGCTGGAGCCGGTCGGGAGGGAAATCAGGGAATCGGACTATGTGTTTCATACGGTACGGAAGGGTTTGACGGAGGATAGTTTCAGGAAAGCTGCGCTGGCTTCGCTCACCGAACTGGAAAAGCCGCACCGGTTTTCTTTCGAAAAAGGGTACGGGAAGAAATATATCATCGGGGATTTTATTGCGTCGCATCTCCATACTGCGAGTGAGGGGGAGATCGAGGACTTTATGCTGCGGATATCGGGATACCGGTCGAAGACTGTTTAGGTTTAGCTTGCGGCATACGTGTAGGTGGTGATCCCGCCCGATAGATTGTATACTTCCCGGAAACCGTGCTGCATCAGTATCCTGGAGGCTATGTAGCCGCGGAGACCGACGGCGCAGTATACGATGATGCGTTTGTGGCGGGGGATTTCGCCGAGGCGACTGCGCAGTTCGTCTACGGGGATGAGGTGGGAGCCTTCGATGCGGTTTTGCTTGTTTTCTTCTACGGTGCGGACGTCGAGCAGAAAGTCTTTTTCGAAATTGAGTGTGCGAATATCCCTCCAGTGCGCGATTTTTACTTTGCCGGTCAGAATGTTTTCCGCCACGAAGCCGGCTGTATTCACCGGGTCTTTGGCCGAAGAGTAAGGCGGGGCATAGGCTTGTTCCAGTTCTGCCAGGTCGCAGACGGTACCTTTGCGCCGGATGATCTGCGAGCACATTTCGATGCGTTTGTCCACGCCGCCGTAGCCTGCTATCTGGACGCCGAACAATTGTCCGTCTGCGGGCGAAAAGATAATTTTGACGGACAGCGGCTGTGCGCCGGGATAGTATCCGGCGTGCGAGAGGCCGTGTGTATAGGACGAAATGCAGTTGACGCCGAGACGCTTCAGCAGTTTGGCGGGCGCTCCGGCCGAAGCAACGGTCAGGTCGAACACTTTGGCTACCGATACGCCGATGCTTCCCCCGTAGGCGCGGCTATTGCCCTGCAGGATATTGTCGGCTGCTATGCGCGCCTGTTTGTTGGCCGGTCCGGCGAGCGGTATCATGGCCGGGGAGTCGGTGGCCGGATTGAAGACTTCTACGGCATCGCCGATGGCGTAAATATCGGGGTGGGAGGTTTGCATGAATGCGTTGACGGCAATTCCTCCGAGTTTGCCGGTTTCGAGGCCGGATGCCTGTGCCAGTTTTGTTTCGGGACGTACTCCTATGCTTAGAATCACCAGGTCTGTTTCCAGTGTCCGTCCGCTGTCCATCTGTACGGCGAGTTTTCCGGCGGAAGAGGCTAAGGGGGCAAATTCCTTCACCTTTTCGCCGAGCCACAGATGGACTCCTTTCTGTCTTAAATGCTGATGTACGATGGCGGCCATCGAATAGTCAAGCGGCGCCATCACCTGGTCGGCCATTTCGACGAGGTGTACTTCGACGCCTGCTTGGTGGAGATTTTCGGACATTTCCAGGCCGATGAAGCCTCCTCCCACGATTACGGCGCTTGCGGGGCGTTGCTGCCGGACGAAGGTTTTGAGGGCGTCGGTGTCCGGGATGTTCCTCAGCGTGAAAATATGGGGATGGCGGATGCCTGCGATGGGCGGACGCAGGGGTTCGGCGCCGGTGGAGAGCAGCAGTTTGTCGAAATGTTCGGTATAGGTTTCGCCCGAAGCGAGTGTCCGCACGGTTAGTGTTTTTTCTTCGGGATTCAGCGCGACGGCTTCCGAGCCGGTACGGACATCCACGGCATAGCGCCGGTTCATCCCTTCGGGGGTTTGCAGCAGCAGTTCTTCGCGTCCGTCAATTGTTCCGCCGATATAATAGGGCAGTCCGCAATTGGCATAGGAAATGTAATCGCCTCTTTCGAAAAGGATAATTTCTGCGTTTTCATCCATCCGCCTCATCCGTGCGGCGGCGGTTGCTCCTCCGGCTACGCCGCCTACAATCAGTATCTTCATTGCTTTAGGAGGTCTTTCAGCAGTTCGGGCAGTTCGAAATCCTCTCCGGATATGCGGTTCATCATCGCTTTGCCGTCGGCGGTCAGTGAAAAATACATCTGCCTCCTGTCGCTGTCGCCGAGCGAGCGCTGTATCAGCCTCTTGTTTTCGACCGATACGATGATTTTCGAGGCATTGGAAGAGGTGAGTCCCAAAGCGGCTGCAATTTCGCCCGACGAGCATTTTTCCGACTTCAGCAGGGTACAGAGCAACATTCCTTCGTTCAGTCCCAGTCCGTAATGCTGCTGGAAAAAATGCTCGAAGTCCATAATGGAGCGATAAATATCCCTTATCCGGCAAAGTGTATCCATGATCTTACTTCGATAAGAGTTTTTCGATGGATCTTTTCAGATCCGGTTTGGGTAATGCTCCCTCTATCGACAGCAGCTCACTGTGCACTGTGATAAACAGAAAGGTGGGGAGGATGTAGATGTTGAACAGAAAGGGGAGTACCTCATCCTTTTCCACATCCACTTTGTAGGTATCGATTCTGTCTGCGAATTCTTCCGACAATTCTTCCAGACTCGAAGCAACCTCGTGGCACTCGGTGCACCAGTCGGCATAGAATTCGATAAGGGCGAGACGTTCTCCCACGTATTTCAATATGGAGGGGCTTTCTCCGACAAATGTGAAGATCTCCTGATAGTTTGATGTTGTTAAACGGCGTACACTCATGGCTTTCCTATTTTTTATGGTTTGACTGTTTCTATCGGTTCTTATTTGAAATTGAACCAGCTTCCTCCGTTGTACA
The DNA here is from genome assembly GCA_031276545.1 of Tannerellaceae bacterium. The sequence continues at coordinate 958 of JAISMW010000054.1, read as the reverse complement.
CTTGCTGAAAACCGTGACCGGTCAGCATATTTTTCGCTATACCGCTCCGCGCACCGCTTGCGCATACGGTGATGATCGCCTTGCCTTTATCAAGCATGGCAAGTTTGGACTGCAGCGTATCCAGGGGAATGTTGAGCGAATCCGCGGCATGTCCGTTCCGGTATTCGTCTTTCGAACGAACATCAAGCAAAATACCTCCTGCGTGCAGCATACTTCTTAATTCTTCATTTGAAGTTCTCTTAAATAATCTGCTGAAAAAGTTTTCCATATCTATATCTATTTTTATTTAACTCTTGTACGTTTTCTTTTCAATTGGGCACAAAGTTACAATTATTCTCGAAAGAACAAATTTCCGATAGAAAATATTTCTGAAAAAGTTCCGGCCAAACAATCTGCTACGGTCGGTGGGCAGTCATTCTTTGCCATTCATGTACTTTTCATAGCAAAACATGATATGTCATTATAAATCACATAAAAAACGAGCAAAAATTTTTGGAGAATCAAAAAATCACGTACATTTGCCTAATTTATTAAAACACAATAGTCATGGCTACATGTTATTTAAAAACTATTCTTGACAGTGAAGGTATCGCTCAAGTTGAATTGGCGCGTAAAAGTGGTGTGTCATCTACGTCAATTTCCAGGTATGCGTGCGGGAAGAAAGCTCCATCCCCTAGAACGGCCAATAAAATACGCATCGCATTGAATAAATTTCCCAATATCAGCAAACAGTATGAATTAAAAGACATTTTTCCTACTATTAAGTAGGAATTTTTCTTTATATAAAGATATAAGCACATGTACTATGCATTAATGACATTATTGAGAAACTGTTTTGATTTAACAATTACTTAATTCTATTGATCATGATCTGTATCATTGTCATGTATATCATGGTCTGTGATGATTCTGTATCTACTTCATAATCTTTGCTGAGCCTTCTGTAGCTTTCAAACCA
>JAISMW010000050.1 GCA_031276545.1 Tannerellaceae bacterium | reverse complement strand
TCAGAAAAGACTTTAAAAATGCTTTAATGGCCTTTGATGAACTTATGATGAAAACCTGTGAAATCATAAGACCCGGAAGAGCTAATCCCAGAAATCATAAAACAAAGAAAGTTTATCATGTGAATAAGAAGAAGTTATAGCTTAACTAAACGACATTGGATTTTAATGTATTAAAACCATATGGGCCATAGCCATTTGAATCTATATTAAACTGAAAACATAAATAACATGGCTCTCTTTGTAGAAAAGAGTAATTATCAAAACACTCTTTATATTCAGGTAGGGGAAATTTGATAATCTTCTCCATAATTATTTGATTCTAATATGTGAAAACGACCTCTTCTCCTTTAGAATTGACAGAATGAACATGGCCTCCGGCATGATGTTCCGGAATACCTGATTTTCCTGTGTCAGGATGTCCATCAGGATGTTCAAACCAGTAATTTTTCCATTGGGATTTTTTTGTTCCAAATTTTGAACTCCGTCTACTTTCATTTTCCTCCAGTTATTTCCTCTACTCGTAGGGTTTAAATCATTCATACCTATATTTTGACCGCCTTTGGAAACTATAGGAACTTGAGCATGCTCTTGAGCTTTCCTTGATGGCATCTTTTCTACTCTTAGCCTTAATGATTTTACAATCTAACCCGAATACATCCACCCAAGAATTTACATCCTTGACATACCCGTATAGAGTCGGATTATTCCCCGCCAGCCCAATCGGGTCTTTGCTCAAATACATCCCTTCCTCCGGCGAGTAATACCGAAACCGGTTATAATAAAGCCCCGTTTCTTCATCTTGGTACTGACCCTGATACCCGAACGGACATTCCGTTTTGCTCAAACCCTTAAAGTCCCTGACTTTCCCGTAGCTGTTCAACTCGCACGTCCAGACTGTTTCGCCGTCCTCTCGATACATCGCTTCGGGCGTTCCAAGGTAGTTTGTTACTATCGACAACTGTTCCTTTTCGGTGATTTTCGCTGCCGGTACAAATGTGCCTTCCTCAAACACCCAAGTGATGAGCAGAATGTCGAATACCAAAGGACTTATTTCTTTGTTACAAGCGTGGATGCTTGCTTTTAACCCCGACGCGGACAGAGCACGAACGAGTGTATTATCAGTCATAGGCATCTCCCAAATATTTAAAATCATCTTTTAGCCAATAATAATATTCACCTCTATTTTCTAACAATTGGAATAGTAATTCTGAAAAAGAAAATGCTATAATTGGATTTTCTCCTGCTACTCCGTGCCTGTCCCAAAAACTATCATAACACCGCCCTAATCTTTCTTTTGATAAATCAATAGTTATATATTGCGAATTATTACCAATAGCAATTATAAACCAATTATTAGTAATATCGTCTTCTACATCTTCCCCAATAATAATAGGATTTGCTTTGTTAAAATCAATAAAGCCAACGATTCGAATAGGATACTCATTGTTAGAAAATAAAATAATTTCGGAATAATTTTGCAAATAATAAGATAAATCATCTGGTAAAGTATAGTCCAAATAAATCTCAACTCTATTTGAGTTTTTAGTAACAATACAATCAAATGTATTATTAATCTTTTCTATTAGTTCTTTTATATCCATAAACTGTCGCTATGTTCCACATCCACTATAAATGTATCTGTTAAATTCTTCGTAATATTTATTTCTTGCATCTTGAGGAACTCCTGCAGCATCAAACATTTTTTCCGAAAGTTGGAACGCTTCTCTATGTGAAACTTTAGTCCAATCAACTTTGCCTCCTACAGGCTTTTCTGTTTTATTTTTAAGCCATTCCCTATAAACTTTTTTTGTTTTCGCATGTTGCTGAGGTGTTAGTTCTACTGTCGGATTATGACTTGCTCTACTTTTATAACCCTCGACATTGTGAGAGGCCCATATATCAAGCACACCATGATGATTTTCATTTGGGGAAGTTTTAGATCCATATAGAACAGTATCAAATGGACTCAAGCCTAAATGGTCAACCCATGTATTTGGATTTACAACATAATTGTAAAATCCATAGCCACCCCACAGCCCAATCGGGTCCTGACTTAAATACATCCCCTCTTCCGGAGAATAATATCTAAACCGATTATAGTACAATCCCGTTTCGGAATCCTCATACTGCCCCTGATACCTGAACGGGCAATCGCTCAAAGAACGTCCGGCAAAAGTACGGACTTTTCCGTAAATGTCCAAACGGGCTTCCCAAACTGCCTGTCCCCTTTCCATCTGTGCGGGTGTACCGGGATAATCTGTTATAATGCTCTGACTGCTCCGTCCGTGATGCGGGCGGTGGGGACAAATGTTCCTACTTCTTTATAAACACGCCGTCCCGGCACATCGTAGCCGGACAATACTCCATAAATTCCTCTTTTGTCTTATTTGTTATCTCCAACAATCATTATAAAGAACTATTATTAAACCCAATATATTTAAGTTCATTGTAATCCTTTTTACTGTTTTTATAGAAATAGACGAATCGTCGTTTTGCCGTACCGGATTATACGGCGCTGTGCCGCCGCCGGAAGAGCCTTCCGGTAGAAACAGGGAACCGATGGGAATCGGGCGGGAACTTAGCGATAGAGACAGAAAATAAATTTAGAGGGGCAGGTATGCCCGATGCTTACAAAGTCGGTTGATTTTTTAATACAGCGACAGTAAAGAATAATTCCGGCTTGACTACCGTTGCAACAAAGTTTCTGTCAGATAGAAACGGTAAAAAAACAATTTATATCCTTCCTTTTGTCATAATCGTCCCAGGGAAAAAAAATTGCCTCTACGGGGAAGAAAATTTTCCAGTACTGGAAAATAAATTTCTCAGTACTGGAAAATAATTTTTCCAGTACTGGAAAATTTATTTGCCTGCGGAGGGAAATTTTTGCGGAGCTGATAAATTTCCGGCAAGATGGCTCCGAGGGATTTTTCTGCACGGATAGCTGCCTGTCGGAGCCCTCTATCCTGAGCGACGGGGGGGAGGAAGAGAAAACCGATGGGGAGCTTTTTTTTGCTGCTCAGTGAAAAATAATCGTAGTTTTGTGTCTGAATAAATTGAATGATGGAAAGACAAGGTTTTTTGGCAATAGACATAGGGGCTACCAGCGGACGGGCGGTGGCGGGAATCATCGTACACGGCAGGCTGGAGCTGACGGAGGTCTTCCGGTTTCCCAATCAGTATATCACCGTGCACGGACGTTGCTACTGGAATGTGTTCGGCCTCTACGAAATGGTGAAGGCAAGCCTGACGGCCTGCAAAAAGGCGGGGATTCGCGTGCGCTCCGTCGGTATGGATACCTGGGGCGTCGATTTCGGCTATATCGGCAGCGACGGCTCGATCCTGAGCCTGCCCAGGGCTTATCGCGATCCGTATACGGAGGGGGCGCCGGAGGAGGTGTTCCGAACCGTTCCGCGCGAGGAACTGTACCGGCTGACGGGTATTCAGATTATGGATTTCAACAGCCTTTTCCAGCTTTACCGCGCCGGACGGCAGGGGTTTGCTCCTTTTCTTCAGGCGAAACGGATTTTGTTTATGCCCGATTTGCTGACTTATATGCTTACCGGCAACGCGGTGTGCGAATATACCATTGCTTCCACTTCGCAGATGCTGAACCCCCATACCCGGCGATTCCATACGGAACTGCCGGCACGTCTCGGTATTGATGCTTCGCTTTTGGCCGAACCGGTGATGCCGGGTACGGTGGCGGGACGGCTGACGCCCCGACTGGCCGAAGAGCTGGGCATGGAGCCTGTCCCGGTTATCGCCGTGGCGGGTCACGATACGGCTTCGGCGGTGGCGGCCGTCCCGGCTGCGGATGCCCATTTTGCCTACCTCAGCAGCGGTACGTGGAGCCTGATGGGGATAGAAACGGAGCAGCCGATTATTACGGAGGCTTCCATGCGCCATAATTTCACGAACGAGGGGGGGATTGACGGCACCGTGCGGTTCCTGAAAAACGTAACGGGCATGTGGCTGCTGGAAGAATGTCGCCGCGAATGGGAGAAGGAAGGGCGCACGTACACCTATCCGCAGCTTGTGGAGATGGCTCGGGCGGCGGGAGATTTCCCCTCGACGGTGAATCCGGACGACCCGGCGTTTGCCCGGCCTTCCTCGATGTGCGAAGCAATTGCCGGATACTGCCGGCAGACGGCGCAGCCCCTGCCGCAGACGGACGGCGAAACGGCAAGCCTCATCTTCCACAGTCTGTCCCGCCGCTACGGAGAAGTGCTTGCGACGCTGCGGGAAATGGCTCCCTTCCCGATCCGCAGGCTGCACATCATTGGCGGAGGCTCGCGCAATGCGTGGCTCAACCGTTTGACGGCCGACGCCACCGGGCTGCCCGTAGTAGCCGGTCCGGCCGAAGCTACGGCCATCGGCAACCTGATGGTGCAGGCGCGGTGTGCCGGAGAGGTGGCCGGCCGGCACGAAATGCGGCAAATGATAGCCGCTTCCTTTGAACCTGAAGTATTCAATCCCTGTAAATAAAATTATTATCATGAAAACAGAACAAGTAATCGAATCTTCCTTTGCCGCAGCATCAGACCGGTACGCCCACCTGGGCGTCTCCGTGGACGGGGCGCTGGAAAAACTGAACAGCCTTTCCCTTTCGCTGCACTGCTGGCAGGCAGACGACGTGGGAGGCTTTGAACACCGCGGCGGCGAGCTTACCGGAGGTATCCAGGTGACGGGCAACTATCCCGGCAAAGCCCGTACCATCGACGAGCTGCGCGCCGACATCGTGGAAGCCACGCGCTATATTGCCGGCTCGCATCGCCTGAGCCTGCATGAGATTTACGGCGACTTCGGCGACCGTGCAGTCGACCGCGACGAGGTGGCTCCCGAACATTTCGCCTCCTGGATTCAGTGGGCCGGAGAACAAGGCATGAAGCTGGACTTCAACAGCACCTCCTTCTCGCATCCCAAGAGCGGCAATCTTACCCTGGCAAACCCCGACAGCGCCATCCGCAGCTTCTGGATAGAGCATACCAAGCGCTGCCGCTGGATAGCCGACAAAATAGGCGCCGAACAATACGACCCCTGCATGATGAATCTCTGGATACACGACGGCAGCAAGGAAGTGCCCGCCAGCCGGATGCGCTACCGCCGCATCCTGGAGCAAAGCCTCGACGAAATATTCAGCGTGAACTACAAAAACATGAAAGACTGCATCGAGGCGAAACTCTTCGGCATCGGACTGGAGAGCTACACCGTAGGCTCGTACGACTTCTACCTGGGATACGGGGCGAAGAAGGGCAAAATCGTCACGCTGGACACCGGACACTTTCACCTGACCGAAAGCGTGGCCGACAAGATATCGTCGCTGCTGCTCTTTACGCCCGAAATCATGCTGCACGTAAGCCGCCCGGTACGCTGGGACAGCGACCATGTGGTGATCCTGAACGACGACCTGCTCGACCTGGCGCGCGAAATCGTGCGCTGCGACGCGCTGGAACAGGTGCACATCGGCCTCGACTATTTCGACGCCACCATCAACCGTATCGGAGCCTACGTGATCGGCGTGAGGGCAACGCAGAAAGCCTTCCTTCAGGCGCTGCTCGAACCCTCCGCCCTGCTGCGGAAATACGAAGAGGAAGACAGGCTGTTCGAACGCCTGGCCCTGCAGGAAGAAGCCAAATCGCTTCCGTGGAATGCCGTATGGGACATGTTCTGCCTGACCGCCGGCGTGCCGACCGGCGAGCGCTACATAGACGGCATCCGTGCCTACGAACGCAATGTAACCTCCAAACGCTGAAGCCCCATGACGACAAGCATCCTGACCGGCCTGCTCATCATAGCCGCCGGAAGCCTGGGGCAGAGCAGTTCGTATGTGCCCGTACGGAAAATCAAAAAGTGGAGATGGGAAAGCTTCTGGCTGGTACAGGGAATCTTCGCATGGCTCCTGTTCCCCTGGCTGGGCGCCGTGCTGGCCGTACCGGCGGGAAGCAGCCTTGCGTCGCTGTATGCAAGCGTTTCGCTGAAAGGCCCCGTGGTGTACGGGATGCTGTGGGGCGTCGGCGGACTTACCTTCGGCCTTTCGATGCGCTACCTGGGCATCGCGCTGGGGCAAAGCATCGCGCTGGGGATGTGCTCGGCCTTCGGAACGATGATTCCCGCCCTGATGGACGGCAGCGACGGTGCGGCCGAAAAGAAATGGATGCTGGCCGTCTGTACGGGCATCATGCTGACAGGCATCGCCGTGATAGGATATGCCGGCAGCCTGCGCGACAGGGGTCTGTCGGAAGAGGATAAACGGAAAGCCATCCGGGATTTCGCCCTCACCAAAGGGCTGCTGGTGGCGCTGCTGGCAGGAGGGATGAGCGCCTGCTTCAATCTGGGACTGGAAGCGGGCGCCCCCGTGGCGGAAGCCGCCAAAGCCGCCGGCGTGAACGCGCTGTTCGCCCTCAACCCGGTGATTCTGCCGGTCACGGCGGGAGGATTCGTCACCAATGCCGCCTACTGCCTGTTCCTGAACCTGAAGAATCGCAGCGGAAGCGATTACTTTTCCGCCGGAGGCGGCATCCTGCTGAACAACGTGCTGTTTTGCGCCCTGGCGGGACTGCTGTGGTACAGCCAGTTCTTCGGACTGGGCGTAGGAAAGACCTTTCTGGCCGACAGCCCCGTGATGCTGGCCTTTTCGTGGAGCATCCTGATGTCGCTCAATATCCTTTTCAGCAACGGATGGGGTATCCTCCTGAAGGAATGGAAGGGCGCCGGCAGGAAGACCGTCCTGACGCTGGCTATCGGCATGGCTATCCTGATACTTTCGCTGCTTTTTCCAAACCTGGATATACTTATATAATATGATTCGAAACAATCTCACACTGGCGGCGGAAATAGACCGCATAGCCGAAGTGGCCGGATACCTCTGGGAAAAAGGCTGGGCTGAACGGAACGGCGGAAATATCTCCGTAAATGTTACCGGGATGCTTACGCCCGAAGAGCGGCGGATGACGCCCGTACAAGCAGGCATCGCCCTGCAGGAACCTGTCGGCGAACTGAAAGGGGACGTCTTCTACGTAACCGGCACAGGGAAGCGGATGCGGTACGTGGCCAAAGACCCCTGGAGCCACGGCTCCCTGATACGTATATCCGAAGACGGAGGGGCGTACGACATCCTGGCCGAAAAGCCTGTGGCTCCCACCTCGGAACTGCCTTCCCATCTGCTGATGCACAACTTCCTGCGGGCTTCGGGGCGGCAGACCCGCGTGGTGCTCCATACCCACCCTACCGACCTTATCGGACTGACGCACTGCACCCCCTACCTGGATTCCGTCAGGCTGACCCGCCTGCTCTGGAGCATGATTCCGGAATGCCGGATCATCGTACCCAAAGGTATCGGCATCGTCCCCTACGAAATACCGGGAAGCTTGGCGCTGGCGCACGCTACGATTAGGCAGCTTGGCCGCCACGACGTAGTTTTCTGGGAAAAGCACGGTATCCTGGCCGTAGGGGAGGACATTATCGACTGCTTCGACGCCATCGACACCCTGAGCAAGTCGGCGCAGATATTCTTCAGCGCCCGTGCCGCCGGCTATCCTCCGGAAGGAATGACCGACCGTCAGCTCGACGATTTGGCGGAAGCCTTCCGCCTTTAGGTCAGTCGGCCTGTATCTGCTCTATCTGCAGGAACGCTTTGGTTTCCTTCGCCGTGGTCTCCCCCGCCGGTACGTTGGGGGTAGGCGCTCCCATCATAAACGTAAGGACGTAGACCGTCTTGTCGTTTATGTCGGAGGTGCTCCACATATAGGAGCGCTGCTCCGGAGCCGAATAATAGACATCTTCGTTTCCCCAGGCGGCATTTGCGCCGGTGGTGGCGTCCCCTCCGGAATTGCCGCTGTTGCCATACCATATTCCGGCGGAAGTCAGGAGGAGGCGGTTGTTTGACGTCCCCAGTGTGCCTCCGGTATAAGATACCAGCCCGTTCCACATAATGGTGACGTTGTCTTTATGACTTTGAATCTGGAGGTCGGCATTCGCCAGATTGCCTCCGTTCCGGATAAAAACCCTGACGGAAAACTTACTGTCGGGAGACGTCACCACCCGGTGAAACCCGTTATAACCATTGTCCGATGTCTTTTCCAGAGGCCCTACGGCCGCCACAGCCGTCACGGTTGCATTTTGCGTTTCCCCTACTGTCACCCTGCATTCGTATCCCATAAATTCAACAGGAAAGGTAGCGCCGGCCGGGGAGTCGAAGGTGGGAGTCCCTTCCACGTCGTACAGAAGTTCACCCAGTCCGTAGGCCAGCGTTCCGGCCTTCAGGCGCATTTGCAATCCCGGATTTCCCGACGATGCAATCAGACTTCCGATGGAATATTTGCCACCGTTCCCGCCGATATAGGGAATTTTCAGCAGACCCGAATAAGGCTTTCCGGCTTTAAGTACAGAAGGCTCAAGCGTAGCCCGCTGACAGATCAGCCTGGATATGGCAGGAGGCACGGATACGTATGATTCCACGTTTTTCCATATCTCCCCGTTCCAGAAATAAAATCCTTCCGGGATGCTATCTCCTTCATTATAGACCAGCAGTCCGGCGGGCTGCGTGCGGACAAGGCTGTCCAGAATGTACGTGGTAGACTGAAGCGAAACGCGCGGTATCAGCAGACCTTTATCGGAAGAAACGACGTCCAGCATGGCTGCCCTGTCGGGCTGGAACGTCCCGATTCCCAACTGGGCGGAAAGAGGCATGGCCAGGAAGCCGACTGTGCAGAGCAGTAATTTCTTTTTTCTGTTCGTAAGTTGCATATACATTAAGGTATTTTGAATCAGTTAGCCTGTATTTGCTCAATCTTCAGGAAGATGTTGGTGTTTTTCATATTCTCGGCATTAGCCGAAATACTGCCGGGAGTGGACGAACCAATCATTACGGTGAGGTGGTAGACGGTCTTATCCGTTACATCCGTCGTAGTCCATATATAGCTGCGCTGTTCCGGTATCGAAATGTTGTTGGGTCCCCAGGCGCCATACCAGGACTGGAGATGGGTTAACTGATACTGATTGTTGGCCGAACCGTTGAGCGAGTTGGTGGACGTGAGTCCGTTCCACATAATCGTAATATTGCTGCTCACGTTGTGTCTGATTTGAAGATATCCGTTTGACAGCGACCCTCCGTTTACATAGATCCTGACGGAGAATTTTCCGTCGAAGGAAGTGACAACCCTTTGGAAGTTGTTGGTAGTCCCTGCAACTGGTATCAAAGGCCCTACGGAAAAGGTAGACGTCATGGTAGCGCTTTCGATATCCCCTACCGTTACCTGACAAGTATGATTCCCGAACGAAATGGGAAAAGTGGCGCCGACCGGGGAGCTGGACGTGGGAGTTCCCGTCACGTCATAGACTAAATATCCCCTCCCTTGTTCCAGTATTCCCGCTTTCAGGCAGGCCTTCAGGCCTGTATTTCCGGATATGGCCGATACACATTCCCGTGCAGGATATTTCCCGCCGTTCCCGCCCACATAAGGCACTCTCAATATGCCGACATAAGCCACCCCGGCCGCAAATGTCTGGGGTTCCAGCAGGGCATGGCTGCAATCCAGGCCGTCGATTTTAGGGTCAATCGTTGTAGACGACACCAGGTTTTCCCATTCCGCCCCGTTCCAGAAATAAAAGCCTTCCGCCAGTACGCCTCCTTTGTTGTAGATCAACAAACCGGTAGGCTGACCGGGCAGGCTGTCCAGGTCGAACTTGATTGATTTTAGCATAACTCTCGGAATCAGTACCCCCTTGTTAGAGGATTTTATCTCTAATATAGATGCCGAATCCGGCTTTTCTATCCCTATGCCTACCTGGGAAAAAGCCCGGAAAGCCATTAGAAAAGATACCATCCACAATAAATTTTTCTTTTTGTTCATCGTTTATCTTGATTTTATAGTTAAAAAACACAATATAACGGTCTGAGAACAAGTCAGCCGCAATATGCGACGCAAATATATCACATATTTGCAAACAATACAGGAATAAATGGTTATTTTATGAAAATACAATAACAGTTATGTGTCGAATAAGGTTTTTTATTGAAATAGAATAGCTAAAATAAGAAGAATTGTATAAAAAAACACATTACGCGCCGTACGACCAAGCGTCCGGTTGAGGGCGCGTCCCTGCAAACGGGTCAGTTCGCGCCAGGTGCTCAGGAAAAGCAGGAAGAAGGCAAGGTATAGCAGATCAATCCATTGTGCATTCGCTGGAAAAAGAAGAAGAGGAAGGGTAAAAACAATAGCCGATATCCCGTTAGCCAAATAGAGAAGGCGACCGAACCTGCGACCGAAATATACAATAGAAGTACGTTTGCCCGCCGCTCTGTCCTGTTCGTAATCGCGATAATTGTTTACAACAAGAATATTTACGGACAAAAGGCCAACCGATAGCGACAGCCAAAAAGATAAAACACTAAACGAAAGCGCCTGTACATAATAGGTAAAGCAGACCGGCACTACACCGTAAAACAATAATACGCACACATCGCCCAACCCGTGATAGGCCAGTGGATAGGGTCCCGCAGAATAGGCCAGCGCACATACGGCAATGGCTATCCCGACAAAAAGCAACCACCAATCGGCATAGAAAAGCAATCCTAACCCGCACAAACAGGCCAGTCCCAGCGTAATAAAGGTAGCGGCCAGCATAGTCCGGGGAGCGATACGTCCACAGGCTACGGCGCGTTCGGGGCCGAGGCGGTCGGCCGTATCGGCTCCTTTCTTAAAGTCGAAATAATCATTGGCAAAGTTGCAGGCAATCTGCGCCAAGAGGGCAACCAGCAAGCAAAGCACGGCAGCTCCCGGACGAAACAGACCGTCGACATAAGCCAGTGCACACCCCAAAAGCACCGGACTGACCGAAGCCGTAAGCGTCTTCGGACGCGCCGCCTGCAACCAGAAAGAGAAAGCCTCCTTCCGGCCGGTGCCGGAGAGATTGGGCGATGGAGGCGACACAAATTCCCGTTTTTCTGTTGTTGGAATACCAGGGTGATGACATTTCCATCCCCATTCCGTCAAACACTGAGACAATTCGCTGTCAGCTCGCTGCTTTTTTGTTAATCTCATCTTTTGTCTGCAATTATTTAGAAGTCAATCTTTTTTTAATACAAACTTAGATAAAAATAGCGATTTATAAGCGAGTCTCATACAAAGAATGGATTTCGTTAAAATCACAAGTATTAACAACAAATCGTAGTGAAAAATGAAGTGCCAATTCCCAGTCTTTTTTAGTCCTTCGGAAGATTTCACAGCAAAAAACCGATTCCAAAGGGCACTCATACGGCTACTCAGTCTGAACAAATCACTCAAAACGCTTGGCTCGCTTTTTGATACATTCTTTGACTGCCTGCGCGCCTCCCGCAAAAAGGCGCTCTCTATCGCCTGGAAGTATACGGGAAATTCTGTCTGAAAATCACTGGCTGGAGCAAAAGAAAAACAAACTCTGTTTACCCGGAATAATCCATTTATTTATTTACAGTTCAGAAAAATAAGCTGTATATTTGCACGAATTGAACAACAAAAAGCGGGGATATTTTTTCGCACAAAAATAGCCCCGCACATAAAAATTAAAAGTTCTTTAACATGGTGCAGGGTACGAATTTCCCTCCGGTTTTACAGCAACACGGAACTAAAAAAAATATTCCGTTTCAATTACAAATCGCCTGGCTGCAAATTTTGTATTTACCGTTGAGGAACCGGTACGCTTGCTGCGCTTTTTCAGCCACTCTACCGCACACGGATGAAAACCGGAATGCCGCGTCCGTTACCCGAAAGGATGCATTTCCTCAAACACTTCCGCCCGTTATACGCTACGGAGTCTGACGGCCAGTTTCTTCTTTCCATATTTTACCCGGACTCTGCGCCTGTCCGTCCATACTTTTATCCTTCTTATTTCACTGTTAATCAAATAGATTCTTATTCTCGCTTTGACTTAGACTGACGGCTATGGGGGCTTCCCCCTTGGCCTTGCTGACGTCAGCATCGGCCTTGCCGGAGTCAACAATGATAAGGTGTTTGAAGGTGACCGACCGGCCGGGGAGCAACCTTAGGGTGAAGAGGGGGGCGTCCGGGCTGAAGGAGCGGCTTCCCATGTTGTTGGCCGCAAAAAGACCGTAGCCCCTGGCGTGCCACCGGGCGGGGTAGCCGGGATTGGAGGGGTAGTCTGCGATGGTCAGGGTGATGTCTTCGCCGTTCTTCCGGGCCGAAAGGCTTACCCGGCGGGCAGGCTTTCCCCATACGTCGGAGCCTTCCAAACCTTCGCTGCTGCGGTATCGGCCGTTGGCTCCGCCGCTGTTCACCGTCGGGGCGGAGGCGGGGAGGCCGTTGGCGTCGATGAAGATGTCCGGTTGGTCGGAGGGTTCCTCAAAGGCACGGTCTACGCGCAGGGCGAAGAGTCCCTCCTTGTTGTCGGTGAAGACCACCGTGTCGCCGATGGCTGTCAGGGTGATGCTGTGTTCCACGGTGCGGCGGTTGCCTTGTTCGGCAAAGACGTAGCGGGTTTCGGCGTCCAGGAGGACGTGTCCGGCGTGGTCTGTCCAGTCGGCCGTCACGGTGAGGCTGCCTTCCTGCTGTCCGCTGCGCATTTCCTTCACCGCCCGGTGGCGTATGACGCCGTAGCGGTGTTTCCGTTCCGGTGGGATGGCGTAGGAGTTGTTCCAGAAATCCAGTCCGTTCACGTCGCCGAAGTTAAACCACAGACCTGCCTGGTGGGGATGATCCACCCGGTCGCCCGGCTTCGGGTCGAGGGGGAATCCCCTGGTCACGGCGGTACCTCCGGCCGTCAGAAGGGGGAAGAGCACCGGTTTATCCAGGCTGTCGGGATAGAGGTAGGCGGTGAAGAGCCGGTCGCCGCAGCGTACCTCCACTTTCTTTGCCGCTTCGTCGTGCACGAGGCGTATCCCCCCCTCGGAGGGATCGTCGGCTGCGGCCGGTACGACGCCGGCCGCCCAGAGCAGGAGACCTGCCATAGGGATGTGTTTCATGGGCTATATGGTTTCGGGGAAGGTGTAGGGAGGACGGTATTCGCGCGTGAGCATACGGTTGGCCTCTTCGTCGCCAAGGAAACGTTCGGCCACGGGGTCGAAGTGCAACTGCCTTCCCAGGCGGAAGGAGATATTCCCCAGGTGTGCCAGCGCGGAAGCCCGGTGAGCGGTTTCCACCGGGGCGTTCAGCAGAGTCATGTCGCGAGAGCGGATGGCGTCGGTCCAGTTGGCGAAATGGCGTTCCAGTTCGCCCTTTTCGGAGCGTGAGGGGCCTTTTTCGCGCTTTTCGCCGAAGTAGACCTCGTAGGTGTCGTATCCCTTCACCACGAGGTACCCCTTTTCGCCGTAGAAGATATTGCCCACGCCGGCTCCGTCTTCCAGGTTGGTGCACCAGTTGCGCACTTCAAACTGTATGATTTTCCTCTCCTTCGGATAGTGGTAGACGGAGGTGAGGACTTCGGGCGTCTCCCTGCAGTCGTCGAACAGGAATTTCCCTCCCATGGAGGTGATGCGTTCGGGCAAACCGGCGTCGAGTCCCCAGAGGCAGAGGTCTGTTTCGTGGACACCCTGGTTGCCCACGTCGCCGTTGCCGTAGTTCCAGTGCCAGTGCCAGTTGTAGTGCACGAGGTTTTCGGTGAAGGGCGTCAGGGGAGCGGGTCCGCACCAGAGGTCGTAGTCCAGCCCCGCGGGGACGCCGGAAACTCCCTTGTTGCCGATGCCGGGACGCCGGCGGAACACCAGTCCGCGCGCCATGTAGACCCTTCCGATGATGCCGTCCCTCAAGAGGCGGATGGCTTCGCGGATGGCCTCGGAGCTGCGCAGTTGCACGCCGTGCTGGACGATGCGGTTGTAGCGGTAGGCGGCCTCGATGATCTTCCTCCCTTCGGATACATTGTGGGTGGCGGGCTTTTCCAGGTATACGTCCTTGCCGGCCTGACAGGCCATGACGGTCTGCAGGGCGTGCCAGTGGTTCGGGGTGGCCAAGGTGACGGCGTCGATGTCGTTTCGTTCGTAGAGGCGGCGGAAATCCTGTACGGCGGACAGGCTGCGCCCATACTTCTCTTCAAAGGACTTTGCCCTCCGGGCGAGGATGGCCGAATCGGGGTCGCAGAGAGCTACCACGTCGGTGTCGCCCTGCTTCATGAGGATGTCGATGTGCGACTGTCCGCGTCCGTTGACGCCCAGCACGGCGATGCGGATGCGATCGTTCGCCCCGAAAGCTCTTTGGGGAATGACAACCGGACTTTCGACGGCTCCGGATACTTCCGCGGCCAGGGCGGCAGGCGCCACCGCGGAGGCGACCGTCCCGGTGAGGGCGGTGGCCAAAAATGTTCTTCTGGAATGTGTTTTCATTCTATATACGATATTTATGGTGAAAAAATACAGACTGATATCTTCATGGTAATCCGCAGGCTGCGTACAGACGCCCTGCGGCGGGAACAAAAATAGCCCGAATATTGGAAAGAAAGACTAAATTTGCGGAGCTAAAAAAGAAACGGAATGAAAAACTTCGCCCTATACGGATTGATCCTGATGCTCCTGACGCCGGCCGGCTGCCGGAACCGGGAGAAAGAAGCCCGCACAGCGCTGGAAAACGCCCGCCTGCTGTACGAAAACAGCGAATGGGTGTCCGCCAAGCTCGAAATAGACAGCCTCCGCGCCCGCTATCCCCAGGAAGTGGGCGTACTGAGGGAAGCGCTCGACCTGATGCGTCGGGTGGAACTGAAGGAAGCCGAACGCAACATCGCCTACTGCGACAGCCTGCTGCCCGTCCGGATGGAGGAAGCCCGTCCGGCAGCCGCCGGCTTCATCCTCGAAAAGGATACGGTGTATGGCGAATCGGGCACCTACGTCCGGAAACGGCAAACGGTGGAACGCAACGTGGAACGCTCCTACCTGCGTTGCGGCGTGACCGAATACGGCGAGATGTACCTCGCCAGCGTATACTTCGGCGCCCGCCCGATCGATCATACCGGCATCACGGTAAGTACCGCGGACGGCCTGTATGCCGAAACAGTCGCCATCCCCTACGACGGAGGGCTGAACTACCGCTTCAAGGACGGCGGGAATACGTCCGAAATCGTCACCTACAAGGGGACAAACGGCCTCGACGCCATCCTGTTTGTCTGCACCCATGCCTCCAAACGCATCAAAGTAGACTATACCGGCGGAAAGCCCTACACGCTCTATCTGAGCGAAGCGGACAAGGAAGACCTGGTCGCCACCTACTCCCTGGCCGGCATCCTGAACGAAATCCGCGGACTGACGGCAGAACGGGAAAAGGCGGTAAAAAAGAAAGCCTACCTGGAAGAAAAACTGGCTCCGTCGCTTTAATTTCGCAATTATATTGAACACGTATACAAGCCTCGCATGAAAAAAAAGATTTATTTACTGATCCCCTTCCTCTTCTTCCTCTCCTGCTTTGAAGAAGAACCCGTCCCCGGCTTCCTGAAGGAAACAACCTGGGTGAGCTACAAAACCGGCAGCATCTACGAGGGCGGCAAATACAAATATTCCTACATGGAAACGCATACGCTGACGTTCTCCCAGAACACCTTCACGTACACCCTGATTCGCCGGGAGACCGTAGGCAACGGCATGTCTTACGAAGACCGCGAAGGCAAAGAAGCCGATGGCACCTACCGCGTGAAATACCCGAACGTCTACTTCACGTCCGACAACTACGAACGGAGCGGCCACCTGTCCATCAACGCCTTCGGCGCCGGCGTCCTGGTAGTAGACTCGGAAGAGCCCGGCCGGACGCTTTCGTTTAATAAGCGGTGAGAAGGGAAGCTACAAAAAATGTGATCCTGCGGTGCGCGGAATCACATTTTTTGCGTTTCGGAGAAAGGGGAAGTTTCCCCCTTATTTATAATCATTCCAGTCCACGTGGCGCATATCGCCGCTGCGGGCTAATTCGAGGTGAAAAGCAAAGCAGCATTTCAGGTTTTGCGGGGTGTGCCCCTTGATTCCCATATTCAGGTATTCGTTCAGCAGCGGACGGTAGTCCGGATGCACGCAGCGGTCTATAATCAGGCGGGCCCGCTGGGCGGGCGAGGTGCCTCGCAGGTCGGCTACGCCGTATTCGGTGATGATTACTTTTACGGAGTGTTCGCTGTGATCCAGGTGCGATACCATCGGTACGAAGGCGCTTATTTTCCCTTCTTTGGCGGTGGAGGGGGTGGTGAAGATGGATACCATGGCCGAGCGGGTAAAGTCTCCCGATCCTCCGATGCCGTTCATCATGCGTGTACCCGATACGTGGGTGGAATTGATGTTTCCGAAGATGTCGGCTTCCAGCGCCGTGTTGATGGCTACCAGTCCCAGGCGCCGTGCCACTTCGGGGTTGTTGGATATTTCCTGGGGACGGAGGAGTATTTTGTCCCTGAAGAAATCGAGGTGGGTGTAGATGTCGTTCAGCACCTCGTTGCTCACGGTGAGGGAGCATCCGCTGGCGAATTTCACCCGTCCTTCTTTCATGAGTTTGATGACGGAATCCTGGATCACTTCGGTGTATACGTTGAAGGGCGGGATTTCTTTGTTGTCGCCCATTGAGGCCAGTACGGCGTTGGCCACATTGCCTACTCCGCTTTGCAGGGGGACGAAATCTTTCGGCAACCGTCCGGCTTTCATTTCGCCTACCAGAAATTCAGCCACGTTGCGGCCGATGGCCAGGGTAGCGTCGTCGAGGGGAGAGAAGGCGCCTCCCTCGTTGGGTATTTCGGTTCGCACCACGCCGACTATTTTGGCCGGGTCGACCTTTACGGACGTTGTTCCGATGCGGTCGGACGGGGTATATACCGGAATCTCGCGGCGGCAGGGCGGGTCGGCCGGTTCGTAGATGTCGTGCATCCCCCGGATGGCTTTAGGATGGAGGCTGTTCAGTTCCACAATGATGCGGTCGGCCAGGCGGCAAATCGTCGGGGTGATGCCTACGCCGGAGGTGGGGACTATCTCGCCGTCGTCCGTCACGTCCGAGGCTTCGATGATCGCTACATCCACTTTGCCCAGAAAGCCGTAACGCAGGCTCTGGGGGATTTCCGACAGGTGCTGGTCGAAATAATGAGTGCCGCCGGAGTTCATCAGCGCTCTTAAATCCTTGTTCGACTGATAGGGCGTGCGGAATTTGATTGCATTGGCGCGCGCCAGTTCTCCGTCTAATTTGTCGCCGGTGGATGCGCCGGTGAACATGCCTATTTGGAACGGCTCGCCTTTGTCGTGCGCTTCCTTCGCCCTTTTTGCAATTGCTGCCGGAACGGCTTTGGGACAGCCGGCCGGAGTGAAGCCGCTGAAGCCCACATTGTCGTCGTGATGTACATACGAAGCAGCTTCTTCGGCTGTAATGAATTTTAATGCCATGTTATTATGATTAATATGAATGAATAATACCTTCTGTTTGCTGGGGCGCAAAGTTAGCAGAAAAATGCAGACTTCGACAAACACCCATGCGCTTCCGGACGGCATCCGGCCGATGATTATGACAGTGCAACCGGCATTATTCCTGCTATTTGTCAGACTGTATGATACGGATATGCCATACAATTTGACACGTTTGCGCAAATATATTTTGTCACGGGTAAACATCAAGGAGTTTTTCGGAAAAGTCAAACCTGACGGCGATCAGCCTTTCTTTTTTTCGGAAAAGGCAAATCGGACGGCGATCAGCCTTTTGTTCTTATGTAGAAAAGGCAAACTAAAATACAATCAGCGTTTTGTTCTCAGTAGAAAAGGTAAACCAAAATATGACCGACTTTTCTACCCGGTAGGAAGGGAAAACCAAAATGCGATCAGCATTTTATTCTCAGTAGAAGAGGTAATCTGAAATGCGATCGACCTTTTGTTCTCAGTAGAAGAGGTGATCCGAAATGCGATCAGCATTTTGTTCTCCGTAGAAAAGATGATCCGAAATGCGATCAGCCTTTTGTTCTCAGTAGAAAAGGTGAACCAAAATGCGATCAGCCTTTCTACTCGTACCATTCAGGTCGTGGTTCACCTGAACCATATCACAATTCACCAGCGTGTAATCTATAGGAATATACGAAGTATAAACATATTGCAGTGTCGATATAAAATCATTTGACGAAGTCTAAACCTATTGCGATTACAGAATATCTGCCGCAGGTTGATATTCCGGTTATTGTTCATCATTTGAGCCGCGAATAGCGGCGATTCGCTATTTGCGCGCGACGGCTTTCCCGGCGAACGGCGGGAAGTTTTTTGCGGAACGGTCTTGCGGTTCCGGGAAATCATGTATATTTGCTCCGCAAACAAAATCTAATGCCTGTACTTTATGAAACTTCGAATTGTTTTTCTTTTTGTTCTCCTCGTGCATTTGCCGCTCACCGCGCAAATACGTCTGGCCGGTTATAAGCAGGCCGACATCAATCCCGATTTGTTTGAAGGACGCTGGAAGGCTCGCTGGATATCGCTACCCGGAGAACCGGCTAATGTGTATGGCGTGTATCATTTCCGGAAGTCGTTTGAACTGGGAGAGGAGCCGGAACGGTTTGTGGTGCATGTGTCGGCCGACAATCGCTACAAGCTGTATGTGAATGGTTACTTTGCTTCCCTCGGCCCGGCGCGGGGGGATGTGTACAACTGGAATTTCGAGACGGTAGACATTGCTCCCTTCCTGAAGAAGGGGAAAAATACGCTGGCTGCCGTGGTGTGGAACTATGCCGAACAGAAACCTGTGGCGCAAATCAGTTTTAATCAGACGGGATTTATCCTGCAGGGCAATTCGCCGGCCGAGGCTGCTGTGAATACCGGCGACACCTGGCGGGTAGCCCGGAATGAGGCCTACCGGCCATGGACGGACTGGACAGTGCTCGGCTATTACGCCGCCGGACCGGGCGAATGGCTGGATATGGCGGCCTGGCCGGAAGGCTGGGAAAGGCCGGAGTTCGACGACTCGCAGTGGAAAAATGCCCGGAGCGGCATTGAGGGCGCCATGAAGGGGGCGCGCGACTATCCGGGGCGGACGCTGGTGCCAAATCCTATTCCTCCGATGGAGATGACGGCAGAGCGGCTGGCTGCCGTGGCAGACGCCGAAGGGATTGTCTGTCCGGAGGATTTTCCTACACGGACTACGCCGGTGGTGATTCCGGCCAACCGGACGGTGCGCCTGCTGCTGGACAATCAACAGCTTACGACGGGCTACTTTTCGCTCCTGTTCAGCGGAGGGAAAGGGGCTGATGTGCGGATTGGCTATGCCGAGGCGCTGTATGAAAACAACAGTCTGGCTACCACCAAATCCTACCGCCTGAACGGAAAGAATCACCGCGACAACGTGAAGGGCAAGCTGTTTATCGGATACGAAGACCGGCTGACGCCCGACGGACGGGAAGGTCATGCCTTTACGTCGCTCTGGTGGCGCACATGGCGCTACGTGGAGCTGCGCATCACGACGGCCGACGAACCGCTTACGCTGGATGACGTATACGGCACGTTCTCGGCCTATCCCTTCAGGAACGAATATGCCTTCTCGGCGCCGGGACATCCGGAGCTGGACAGAATGTTGGATATCGGCTGGCGGACAGCCCGCCTCTGCGCCAATGAAACCTATATGGACTGCCCCTACTACGAGCAGTTGCAATACTTTGGCGACACCCGCATACAGGCGATGGTGACGCTCTTCAATACACGCGATCCGTATATGGTGAAGCTGGCGCTCGAACAGGGACGCCGCTCCATCGTGCCCGACGGCATTACGATGAGCCGCTATCCCTCCGGGCTGCATCAGTTTATTCCTTCCTTCTCGCTCTGGTGGATCTGCATGGGGCACGACTACTGGATGTACCGCGGCGATGCCGACTATCTGCGCAGCCTGCTGCCGGCGTTCCGGGGAGTGATATCCTGGTACGAGCGGCTTCTGAAAAAGGATCGGAGCCTGGGCTACGTGCCCGAATGGTTCTTTGCCGACTGGTCGGCCGGTTTCCCCAACGGCGAGCCGGTACGCGAGAAAGACGGCAATTCGGCGTTTCAGGATCTGCTCTATATCCTGGCGCTCGACGACGCCGCCGAGATGGAAGAAGCCTTCGGGATGGCTTCCCTGTCGCAGCATTACAGAAACCTGGCGGGACAGATACGCAATACCATCCGCAGCAAATACTGGGACGAAGAGCGGGGACTGTTTGCCGATACGCACGACCACCGGGCTTTCTCGCAGCACGTAAACTCGCTGGCCGTACTGGCCGGTATCCTCACGCAGGAGGAAGCCGCCCGGCTGATGACCGCCGTACTGGCCGACAAAGAGATAGCCCAGGCCACCATTTACTTCCGCTACTATGTACACCAGGCCATGAGCCGTGCCGGCCTGGGCGATTTGCTCCTTGAGAACCTCAGAATATGGCGCGACCAGATGACGTTGGGACTTACCACCTGGGCCGAAATGCCCGAACCCTCGCGTTCGGACTGTCATGCCTGGGGTTCCAGTCCCAATATAGAGTTCTACCGCATCCTGCTGGGCATCGACAGTCGGGCGCCGGGCTTCAGGAAGATACGCATCGCCCCCTCGCTGTGCGGGCTGAAGAGCGTTTCGGGCACGATGCCCCATCCGTCGGGCAGTATCTCCGTATCGTACGCGCTGGATAAAAAAGGCGTACTCAAGGCGGTGATTACGCTTCCGCCCGATACGGAGGGCAGCTTTGTGTGGAAAGGAAAGGAATACGCCCTTTCCGCCGGCGAACAGACGGTGACGACAGAAAGTTAAAAAAACTTTCTGTTTTCAACCCGTCCGTATCCTGCTAAAAACAATTATATTTGCCCCATCTAATCAAGATAACATCACGAATGGAAATTCTCATTATTTTGGGGCTTATTTTATTGAACGGACTTCTTTCGATGGCTGAAATCGCACTGGTGTCGTCCCGCAAATCAAGACTGGAGGCCGATGCCAAAAAGGGGAACAAAGCGGCGCAGACCGCTTTGCGCCTGGCGGGGCAGCCGGATAAGTTCCTTTCCACGGTTCAAATCGGTATTACATTAATAGGCATCCTCACCGGATTGTATTCCGGTGAGGCTTTTGCGCATGATATGTCGGGGATGCTGGAATCCTTTCCGGCTCTGTCTCCCTATTCACTGGGTATTGCCAAGACAGTGGTTGTTATCGTTGTGACCTATTTTACGCTGGTGCTGGGCGAACTCGTCCCCAAACGGATCGGGATGAACCGGGCGGAAGCCGTGTCGCGCATCATGGCGCAGCCGATGTATCTCCTGTCGCGCATCACCACCCCCTTTGTATGGCTGCTCTCCAGAAGCACTTCGCTGACGGTACGCCTGCTGGGTATCCCGCAGACCGACGACAACCGGGTGACGGAGGAAGAAATCAAGGCCATCGTAAAGGAAGGATTTGACGTGGGCGAGGTGCAGGAGGTGGAACAGGACATCGTGGAACGGGTGTTCAACCTGGGCGACCGCAACGTGGGCAGCATCATGACGCACCGCAGCGACCTGGTATGGCTCGATATAACCGACAACAACGAGAAGATTCGCGAAAAGGTGCAGGAAAACCTCTACAATACGTATCCCGTAGCGGCCGAATCGTTCGACAGGATGCTGGGCGTGGTCTACCTGAAAGACCTGTTCGGGAGGATCTACGCGGCCGACTTCGCCCTGCAGGAACTAATCCGTCCCGTACAGTATCTGCCGGAAAACCTAAGTGTGTACAAAGCCCTTGAGCAGTTTAAAAGCGCCCGCGTGAAGTACGGTATCGTGACGGACGAGTTCGGCGACGTACAGGGCATCGTCACCCTGAAAGATATTATGGAAGCTCTGGTAGGCGAAATGCCGGAAATAGGGGAAGAGCAGGAACTGGTAGAACGTCCCGACGGCAGCCTGCTGGTGGACGGGCAATATTCGTTCTACAATTTCCTTGAATACTTCGATATGGAAGACCTCTATGCGGATTACGACTACAATACCCTGAGCGGCCTGATTCTTGAGATTCTCCAGCATGTACCCCAAACCGGCGAAAAATTGTCGTGGCTTCCCTTCGAGTTCGAAATAATGGACATGGACGGAGCGCGTATCGACAAGGTGCTGGTGAAAAAAATAGACCCTTAATCCGTGCCGGCCACCTCTGCGTAGAGTTTCATCAGCGCGGATGCGATGTGCTGTTCCGAAAAACGTATAACGTATTCTTTCCCCGCTTCAATCATTTTCTTTGCCGTTCCATCGTCCTGCAGGATGCCGGTGATGCGTGCCGCCAGTTCGATGTCGTCGCTCGGATCGACGTATATCGAACCGGGTCCGCCGGCTTCTTCCAGGCAGGAACCGGAGGCGGCAATCACCGGAATGCCGCTGCTCAGCGCTTCGATTACCGGAATGCCGAAGCCTTCAAAGAAAGAAGGATACACAAAGACCGTCGCCAGTTGATAGAGCGCCTTCAGGTCTTCAAACGGCGCCCGGTTGAGGATATGCAGACGGGGGGCGACTCCCGATTCCGCGGCGCAGCGTTCCACCTCCAGTTGATAGGGCGTGAATTTTCCGGCCGCCACCAGGTGCACCGTATCCGGAATACGTGCAAGCGCTCTGACCGCCAGCAGCAGGTTTTTGCGTGCTTCGATACTTCCCACGCACAGGATAAAGCAGGGAGGCAAACCATACTTGCGGGCAGTTTCCTTCTTTTTCTCTTCGGAGACCCGTTTCCCGAAATCGGGATGGCAGCCCTGGTATATCACCGTGATTTTTTCTTCGGGGATATGAAAGAACGACATAATATCCCGTTTGGTACATTCGCTTACGGCAATGATTCTGTCGGCCATGCGGCAGGCCTGTTCGAACTTGAAGCGGTAAATCATCCGGTCTGCCGGTTTGTAGTATTCCGGATAGCGGAGGAAGATGAGATCGTGGACGGTGACGATCGCTTTGACGCCTGTTTGCCGGATCCCGAAGGGCAGTTCGTTGCTAAGCCCGTGATAAACGTCGAGGCGTTGTTTGCGAATCTCCCGCGTCATACCCAGTGTCCGCCAGAGCGAAGGGAAGATTCCGGCCGTTCCCCGCGGAAACACAAAGGATATGTTGGTACGCGAGAGGATGGTTTTCAGTCCGGCGTTTTCCTTTTTGCGTGGAGCGAAGAGGATGCAGTGGCCGGAGGGGGCGTATTTCGATACGGTTTCGATCACGTAGCGGCTGTAATTGCCCAGGCCGGTATGATTCTGAACCGCTCTTTTTGCATCGTATCCGATGCGCAGTCCGTCATGGGGCAGTGCATGATAGACGTGGCGGTAAACGGTTTGTATCACCTGTTCGATCCGGAGGTCGGGGCCGGGGTCTCCGTGCGTCATCAGGCATAGAGGAATCCAGGGATCGTTTGTGCGGTAGGGAGGCTGGAGATAGGGGTGCTGATGTACTGTAAAACCGGCGCGTTCGTAGAAACGTATTCGCCTCCGGCTCCATTCGTCGCGGGGCGGTTCGGCTTCGAGTACTATCGGATGGAACTGTCCGGTGAACTGCTTCAGGGCTACTCCACCCCAGCCTTCATTGCGCAGGGATTCGTCTATGGCAAAATGTTCGATATAGGCGAAGCGGTCGAATTGCCAGAAACCGATAAAGCCGGTGTACTGCTCTTCACGGTACAGGACGCAGAGGTTGAACCGTGCTTCATGCTCCACCAGTTCCCTGACGGAGGAGAAGTCCCGCCGCTCTTCCGCCGGGAAAGAATCCGTATAAGTACGTTCCACCGAGACAAGCGCCGGATCGGAGCTGTCCGTTATTCTTCGCATCACAAGCTTTTTATTCATATCCGTTTCTTTTGAATGTAGTGGGGCGGCACCGTGTTACATTGAATATTTTATGCCGCATCCTGCTTCTTTGCAGCAAAGTTAGTGAAAAAAGAGCCGTACCCGATACATGCCTTCCTCCCCCCTTGTCCGTACCTAATTCCCAATCACGCGCGAGCGAAGATGCGGATTGATCGGCACCAGGCAGGAGGATACCGTGATGGTGTAGGTGGCCGGCGTACCGTCGCATCCGTTGTAATAGGGCGTCACGGTGATGGTGGCGCTTCCGGTCTGCGCGGCGGTGAAGGCCGGCTGGTTGCCGTTCCCGCTCGCCGGCAGGCCTATCGAGGGATTGCTGTTCGTCCAGGAGAACGTGACGCCGCCTGTGCCTGCGGGCGACGTGAACGTGGTGGCCGGTATGGGAGTCCACGACGAAGTACCGTTCGGACTGCTTTCCCACTGATAGGTGTACGAACTCGTTCCGCCGGTGGGGGCCTCGGTCTCTGTAAAGGCTGCGGGGGCGGTGTTGTTGCAGATGGTCTGTGCCGAGCCGACGGCGCCGGTCAGGGTGGCGGCCATGTTGTAGCAGACCGTTGTTCCTGCGGTCGTGATGGTGGCAGCCGCGGCCTGGTTCCGGACGCAGTACTCATGGCGTACTGGACAACGGCCCGGATAGCAAAAGCTTGCTGCCCGCAAAAGACTTCGCCGTCTATATCCTGGTAATGGGTGTCGTTGATGTAAAAGGCGGCGTCCAGGTTGCGGGCCGCAGCGCCTGCCATGTAGTAATACGACACAACGTTTCCCAATCTATAATCCCATCACGGTTAGCCCGTTGGGATTGTAGAAATAGTAAGAAGAATTTATATCCGCCAGGGGCATGGCATAGAATGAATAAGCGCTTCCGGCCGTCCCGCTTCCGGCCGTCCATGAGCCGCCGCTCAAGGCGGCGGGGGAACTGGCGCCGATGGCTACGGTGGTCTGGGAGCGTGTAGCCGTAGGGGTTACTACCAGGGCGTAGTGCTCGTTCAAGCTCGTGGCCGACCCCGGGGCGAAGGGAGCGATGGCTGTTCCTGCAATCATCTGTTCGACAGGAGGTACCCAGGCCATGGCGGGGTCGCCCTTGTTCGGAGACACGTACTGGCTTCCGGTCAGGTAAGCGGTCACGGCAACAGGCTTATCGGAGGAAATAAAACATCCCCCATTCGTTGGAACCAGGAAGTTGTTTCCCCACGCATTTACCGGAGCCATTTGCTGGTAAAGGCAGTCGCAAAAACTTACTGACTGCGGGACATTAGTGCATGCATTCGTTACATAATAAGCCACAGGATGGCTGGAGGTAATGTGTTTGCCGGTACCGTCTCCGGCGAAATAGCACGAATAGACTTCCCCGGCGTTCAAAGTGCTTTTAAGGGAGCCGTTTTCGCTAATCGTTGTTCCATCCACCGTGGCGACTATCTTTCCCTCGAAAAAGACCCCAAAAAACATCCTTGCCGGACGATGATGAAGGTATAAGACCTCCGTCAATGTGTCGCCGGAGATCTATTATGTAAGCGATAGGCCGATCCACGGCGTGATTCGTCCATTTTAAAAATGAAAAAAGTCTATACACGACGTAGTTCATCCATTTTAAAAATGAAAAAAGTCCATCCACGACGTAGTTCATCCATTTTAAAAATGAAAAAAAGTCCATCCACGACGTAGTTCATCCATTTTAAAAATGAAAAAAGTCCATTCACAACGTAGTTCATCCATTTTAAAAATGAAAAAAGTCCATCCACGATGTAGTTCATCCATTTTAAAAATGAAAAAAGTCCATCCACGACGTGGTTCATCTATTTTAAAAATGAAAAAAGCCGATCCACGACGTGGTTCATCCATTTTAAAAATGAAAAAAGACTGTCCTCAAAACATGTCACCGGGACTTTGTATCCTTAAGTATAGAGCAAGCACATGCCGATTTACGGAAAAGATACTACCTTTGCGGCAGTAGTAAACAATTACAAGCCATTACAAACCATTTAATTGACGAATGACTCCGGTAAATGATAAAACAATCCGTATCAAAGGGGATCTGATTCCCCTGCGCCCTCCCCTGGTGATGGGCATCCTGAATGTAACCCCCGATTCTTTTTATGTATCCAGCCGCAAACAAACCGAAGCGGAGATTCACCACCGTATCGAAACCATACTGGAGGAAGGAGGCCGCATCATTGATGTCGGAGGCTATTCATCCCGCCCGGGCGCTGCCGAGGTGCCGGAAGAAGAAGAGATGAAGCGCCTGGCATCCGCCCTGCAAATCATCCTCGCGCATTATCCCGAAGCCATCGTGTCGGTGGATACCTTCAGAGCCGGTGTAGCCCGCCGGTCGGTGGAAGTATACGGGGCTTCCCTCATCAATGATATTTCGGGAGGAGGCCTGGACGCCGGTATGTTCCGCACCGTAGCCGATCTGAATGTACCCTATATCCTGATGCACATGCGGGGTACCCCTCAGACGATGCAGCAATTCACGGTGTACGACAACCTGATAGTGGATATCCGGAAATACTTTGCCGACAAGGTGTACGAACTGGAACTTCTGGGAGTGAGCGACATCATCCTCGACCCCGGTTTCGGTTTCAGCAAAACGCCGGAACAAAATTTTGAACTGATGCACAGCCTCGACGCCTTTGACGTCTTCCATCTCCCCGTACTGGCAGGCATCTCCCGCAAGGCCATGATCTATAAATTGCTGGACATTACGGCCGAAGAAAGCCTGAACGGAACCACGGTGCTGAATACGCTGGCCGTATTAAAGGGAGCCGACATCCTCCGCGTACACGATGTAAAGGCAGCTACCGAAGTGGTGCGCTTAGTCGAAACGTATTCAAACCCTACCTTATGTGGATGCACGTCGGAATAAAGGATATGATCGATATCCTGCTTGTAGCCGTCTTCCTGTATCAGGTTTACAAGCTGATGAAAGCTTCGGGTACGATGACGCTTTTTACGGGCATCGTTGCTTTTATTGCAGTCTGGGTGCTCGTATCGCAAGTGCTGGAAATGCGTTTGATGGGCGCCATACTGGACAAATTCATCAGTGTGGGCGTAGTCGTGCTGGTCATCCTTTTCCAGGACGAGATACGGCGTTTTCTTTTCGCGCTGGGCTCGCACCGGAGATGGAAAGTCTTCTCGTATATCTTCAAGAGTAAGAACGTAAACCATGAAAACGAAAGCAAATACGTTGCCCCTGTTGTACTGGCCTGCATGAATATGGGGCGAAAGAAAACCGGCGCACTTATCGTGATTCAGCAGGAGATGGATCTCTCCGTATACGAACATACCGGCGAGATGTTCAATGCCGACGTCAATGCCCGGTTGATAGAAAACATATTCTTTAAGAACAGTCCCCTGCATGACGGGGCGATGATCATAGCCGACAACAAAATAAAAGCTGCCGCCTGTATCCTTCCGGTAGCCCAGCATGTAGTTCTGTCGAAAGACTTCGGACTGCGCCACCGTTCCGGACTGGGTATGTCTATGGAAACAGACGCACTGATCATTATTGTATCGGAAGAACGCGGTAAAATATCTGTAGCAAAAGAAGGACGCCTGGCGGCCAATGTAACCGCCGAAGAACTGCAGCAAATCCTTTCCGGAGAGCGGGAAGTAGCAAGTTTTTGTTAAATCTTCTAAAACCCGCACATCCATTTGCGAAAAACCTCCCTGTTTTGCAAACCCGGTATTGCATTTTCATACATTTGTGGAGAAATACACCGCAACAAAATATAAACAATAAAATTACTCCAAAATGGACTTAATGCAAAACATTCTGGCACGCGCCAAAGCCAACAGGCAGCGTATCGTACTACCCGAAGGAACCGAGGAACGAACACTTACAGCCGCCAACCGCCTGCTGGCCGACGAAATAGCCGATATTCTGTTAATAGGAAATCCTTCTGAAATTAAGAAATTATCCGCATCCTGGGGATTGGAACATATCGGAAAAGCCACCATCATCAATCCATCCGATCATCCCCGGAAAGCAGCTTATACCGATTTACTCTATCAACTGCGGCAGAAAAAAGGCATGACAGCCGAAGCCGCCGCCATATTCGTTGAAAACCCGCTCTATCTGGCCTGCCTGATGATAAAAGCCGGAGATGCCGACGGCGAAATAGCCGGCGCCTTTAACACCACCGGCGACGTGCTCCGTCCCGCATTGCAGATCGTGAAAACCGCCCCCGGCATGAGCTGCGTATCCGGCGCCTACCTGATGTTTACGAAAGCTACGCAATACGGCGAGCATGGCTTGCTGCTCTTTGCCGATTGCGCCGTGATCCCCAACCCCACCGCCGCCGAACTGGCCGAGATTGCTGTTTCCACCGCTCGCACCGCACGCGCCATAGCAGGCGTTGAACCGAGAGTCGCCATGCTGAGTTTCTCTACCAAAGGCAGCGCTTCGCACGCAATGGTAGACAAAGTAGTGGAAGCAACCCGGCTGGCAAAAGAACTGGCGCCCGACATGGAAATAGACGGAGAACTGCAAACCGACGCAGCCCTGGTGGCCGAAATAGCCGCAAGGAAAGCCAAGGGAAGCCCCATTGCCGGAAAAGCCAACGTGCTGGTATTCCCTTCTCTCGAAGTAGGCAATATTGCCTATAAATTAGTAGAACGTCTGGGAGGAGCCGAAGCCGTAGGCCCCATCCTCCAGGGAATGGCGGCGCCGGTGAACGATTTGTCGAGAGGATGCTCCTCGGACGACATCTACAAAATGGTAGCCATCTCCGCCAACCAGTCTATCGGTCTTAAATCAAAATAAACACATACATAAAAAATGAAAATATTAGTTCTGAATTGTGGAAGTTCATCCGTAAAATACAAATTGTTCAACATGGACAACCATGCGGTACTGGCGCAGGGTGGAGTAGAAAAACTGGGCTTGCCCGGCTCGTTCCTGAAATTTACATCGCCCGACGGAAAGAAAGCCGTATTGGAAAAAGAGCTTCCCGAACATACGGCAGCCATCGAGTTTATCCTTCATATCCTCAAAGATGAAACCTGCGGATGCATCCGTTCTTTCGACGAAATAGACGCCATCGGACACCGGGTGGTACATGGAGGCGAAACCTTCAGCCGCAGCGTGCGGATTACGCCCGAAGTCGTCGACAAAATGGTAGAATGTATCGACCTGGCGCCGCTTCACAACCCGCCCAACCTGAAAGGTATCCGCGCCATGCAGGAATTGCTCCCCCATACGCCCCAGGTAGGCGTATTCGACACAGCCTTTCATCAAACGATGCCCGATTATGCCTATATGTACGGCCTTCCCTACAAAATGTACACAGCCTACGGCATCCGTCGCTACGGCTTTCACGGTACCAGCCACCGATATGTTTCGGCACGTGCGTGCGAAATACTGGGCGTACCCTGCCGGCAGCAGCGCATCATCACCGCCCATATCGGCAACGGAGGTTCGCTCACGGCCATCCAAAACGGAGAATCAATCGACACCTCCATGGGACTGACCCCCGTAGAAGGCTTGCTGATGGGTACCCGCTGCGGAGACATTGACGCCGGCGCGCTGATGTACCTTATGGATAAGGAAGGACTGGATATACAAGGCGTATCCGACCTTATCAACAGGCAAAGCGGCGTGCTGGGGCTTTCGGGTATCTCGTCGGACATGCGCGAAATAGAGGCCGCCGTGAATCAGGGAAACCCCAAAGCTATCCTGGCGCTGAAGGTATACAATTACCGCATCCGCAAATACGTCGGAGCGTATGCCGCCGCCCTGGGAGGACTGGATATCCTGGTGTTTACCGGCGGAGTGGGCGAAAATCAGGCGAGCACGCGGGAATACGTATGCTCCGGTATGGAATTTATGGGTATCTGTTTAGACAAAGAGAAAAACAAAAGTGTGCGTGGCGAAGAAAAAATCATCAGTACACCCGATAGCCGTGTGACCGTCATGGTCGTTCCCACGGATGAAGAATATATGATTGCAGCCGACACAATGGAAATACTCTCATAGTTTTTTTTGAAAAACGGTACGGAAATAATCCGGACAGATGTACCCTTTTTGCGAAATGTTCCGTCTATACAAAGTATGGAAAGCAACCAATAAAATGAAATAGATATGAAAACAAAAGTATTTACCCTTTGCAGTGCTTGTAGCGCACTGCTGTTTTTGAACAGTTGTTTCTCTTTTCAGGTAATCCAGGGCGACGGCGATTTGGTTACGGAAGAAATAAGCATCAGCGATTATTCCGGAATCCAAACGGCCAACAGTTCTACAATCGACATCACATATACCCAGTCGGACGGAGCCGCGGGACTAAGCCTTGTCACCGATCGGAATATTTATGACAAATACGATATCCGGGTTGTAGAGGATGAACTCAAAATACGCCCCAAAAAAGAATACGAACATGCCCTTTTCAAGCCCACAAGCTTTATTGTAACAACCAACTCTGCGCATCTGCGCAAAATAGACATTGCCGGAAGCGCCAGCTTTACAGTCAATAATCCCTTGCACACGGATGAATTGGACATCGACCTGGCCGGTAGCGGAAAAATAAACCTTAACGACACCCTTACGGCGGAAAGGATAGACATCGACATCGCCGGAAGCGGAACCTTAAACGCACCAGCCATAGAAGGCAAATCCTTCGACGGCGACATCGCCGGTTCGGGCAGGCTGAATTTAGGCGGACACCTCACCAGCGCCTCCTTCGATATAGCCGGCAGCGGCACCATACGCGCTTTCGACCTTCAGGTGGAAGACATGGAATGTGATATAGCCGGCAGCGGCGACATAGAAATCAGCGTAACCAACAGCATCCGTGCCGATGTAGCCGGCAGCGGCCGCATCAAATACAAAGGAGAACCTCAGCACATCCAAAAAGATATCCTCGGAGGCGGCTCTATCCGGAAGGTGGATTAACGCCCATCCTTCCTTCCCCTCCGGGAAAATTCGGACAGGATGTTTGCATCTCTTTTCGATGAGTGGTTTGCAAGAACTACTACAAACCGGGAACTCAAAGCTTGCCACATAGACAAAGCAGAGTTTCCGGTTTTTTAGAAGTTTTTCTTCTGTTAAAATAGTTAGGTGGATTATATCAAACTCAGTTTTTTAATTATGCTTGAAAAAAATCACTAATCATGGAAATATACATTTCTACCCCCCCAAAGATGCCGTAAAGGACATCATTACGGTATACACCGAGAAATATGGATTTGAAACAAATGATAACCGCACTGGACTTTGTTGCAACGGTAGTCAAAAAACATGAAAAGTGGGTTATTGGATGTATTTTTGTATTTGTCAACAAAAAACACAAATACATGAGTACCTCTCCAACAACCCGGAACAAAAGTAA